>JAVVER010000027.1:0-29765 GCA_032251145.1 Vicingaceae bacterium
CTATTTTTTGTTAGGTTTATAGGTGATATTCAGGTTCATTTGAATGGGAATGTGTTGCACTTTGGTCGTATTTATTTGCTAGCAAACGGAAGTGTGTTAAGGCTGCCAGTGGGTAAGCCAATTTATTATAGTGAAATCATTAGCAAGTTTATTGAGAGATCAGAAGAAATAGCGATCTCATTCGAAGCAATTAATATTGAGTATAAATTTCCTAATGGAAATATTGGCTTGCGAGGAGTAAATGTTAATGAAAGAGAAGGTAAGCTAGTCGGTATTATGGGGTCTAGTGGTGCCGGAAAAACCACTTTATTAAACATACTTAGCGGCATAGAACAACCTTCTTCCGGAAAAGTACTCATCAATAAAAAAGATTTACATAAAGATAAGGGGGATTTAGATGGCGTAATAGGTTTTGTTCCTCAAGATGATTTGTTGTTTGAAGAGTTAACCGTTTTTCAAAATTTATACTATAATGCAAAACTGTGTTTCAAAAATTTATCAGATGAAGACATTACAAAAATTGTTGAGGAGGTATTAACAAGCTTAGGCTTATTACATACAAAAGACCTTCAGGTGGGTAATGCCATGAACAAAACCATAAGTGGAGGACAAAGAAAAAGACTCAACATTGCATTAGAATTAATAAGAGAGCCATCCATACTTTTTTTAGATGAACCTACCTCAGGCTTATCATCAAAAGATTCTGAAAATGTATTGGATTTATTAAGAGAATTATCTTTTAAAGGGAAGTTAATATTTGTAGTTATACATCAACCATCATCAGACATTTATAAAATGTTTGATAAGATTATTTTGCTCGACACAGGAGGCTATCAGGTATATTATGGAAATCCAGTTGAAGCAGTATCTTATTTTAAAAAAATTGATCATCAAATTAATAGCGAAGCTGGAGAGTGTACTTTTTGTGGTACTGTAAATCCAGAAACCATGTTCAATGTAATTGAATCTAAAGAAATTGATGAGTATGGAAATTTATCTGAAACCAGAAAGATAAAACCTGAAAGATGGTCAGAACTTTATGAAGAAAATATTAAACAAGAGGAAATTGAAAAAGTTGCTTCTGCACCACCAAAATCCTTATATTTAAGAAACAAGCTTCAGCAGTTTTTTATATTTTTCACTAGAGACTTCTTATCTAAATTAAGCAATAAACAATATCTCTTTATTAATTTGTTGGAAGCTCCTGTTTTAGCTCTTTTTTTATCTTTTGTAATAAAATACATTACCAACCCAAAAACAGGCGATTATATATTTAAGGAGAACGAAAACATTGCTGCATATATTTTTATGAGTGTAGTTGTTGCTATGTTTATTGGGCTTACAGTAAGTGCAGAAGAAATTTTTAAAGACAGATTGATTTTAAAAAGAGAGCGTTTTCTAAAATTAAGTTGGTTGTCATATCTTCTATCGAAATCAGCTTTAATGTTCATACTATCAGCCATACAAACCATAAGTTTTGTTGTAATAGGAAATTTTGTTTTAGAGCTAAAAGGAATGAATATTCATTTTTGGTTAATGTTGTTTTCCATATCGTGTTTAGCCAATGTATTAGGACTTGTAATTTCTTCTTCTTTTAATTCTGCAGTTACCATTTACATCATCATCCCTTTACTTATTATTCCTCAATTGATATTAGGCGGAGCAATGTTTAGCTACGAAAAATTAAATCACCACATAGGAGGTGGAGTTGAAAAAGACGTGCCATTCATAGCCAATTTTATGCCTGCAAGGTGGGGATACGAAGGATTAGCAGTAGATACTTATATTAATAATGAATATGGAAAACTGTTTTATGAGTATGAATTAAAAGAAAGTATCTGCAATTACAAACAATCTTATTATATCCCCAAATTAAAAGATTTATTATCAGAAAGTAAAGGAGTTTTAGCCTCTACAAATAGTTTAAAGGTAGGGCAAGCTATAATAAACTTTGAAATAATAAAAAACGAAATAAATAAAGAAAATAAACAAAACCACTCAGTTGTATTTGAGTTTCCTCAATCACTAACCGAAGGTCATTTAAACAAAGAACTTTATAAAACTCTTGAGGATTACTTACAAAAATTAAATGATTTCTATAGCACCACATTTAAAGGAGTAACCACCAAGAAAGAAATGATGATTGCTAAACTTCAGAAAGACAACCCTGATTTTCTTAAAACATTAAAAGACAAATTTTACAATAATAACTTAAATGAAATTTTAACCAACTCTCTTATTAAGGATAAAATTTTAATAATTAATAATACCTTTTTAAAACAAAAAATAGATCCTATTTATCAATATCCAGCTCCTTCTTTGTTGAGTTTAAACACACATTTTTATGTTCCTAAGAAATACTTTTTCGGAAAACTTATAGATACTTTTTGGTTTAACTTATTTACGATATGGATATATACTTTTTGTCTATTCCTAATACTGTATTTCAATTTGCCGAAAAAAATGATGGAAATTTCATTTAAACATAAAAACAAAATATAGAGACTAATTTAAAACGTAAGCATAATGAAAAAAATACTTTTATTCTCATTGGTAATTATCAGTACAACTAGCTATTTTGCTCAGTGTAGCTCAAATACTTTTTACGATGATTGTTCAACACAATTAGATAAAGCTTTATTTATAAAAGCCTTTAGCATATCAACTAGTGATATGAAAAAAGGTGAAAAATCTGTTGAATATAACTATGTGTTTAGTAAAGGAACAACATACACCATTACCTCTTGCGATATTGAATCCAATAAAATGATTATAGAGCTTTATGATAGAAACAAGAAATTAATAGCTTCTAATTACGATAAAACAAAAAGGAAATTCTATCCAAAAATTGCTTACCCATGCTCTGCTACAGGAGTTTATTATTTAAAATACAAGTTTAAAAGCGATGATGATGCTTGTGGCATCAGTATGTTAGGGTTTTCTAAATAAAACAATTCTATTTTTTATGCAGGATTGAAGTAATAACATTTAAAAACAAAGACTATGAAAAGATATTTAGCTTTACTTATAGTGATGTTTACAACATTTACTTTTAATCATGCTATGGCACAGTGTAATGCTGGAGTTCCTACATTTAATGTGAATTTAACAGGAAACCCTGATAGTGTTTGGGCTAGTCCTTTTGTAGTTAGAAATGATAATTGTTGCGGCACATCAAACCCAGATAAATGTGTGCAATTCATTGTTACTTTAGATCCTCTAGCAGCTGGAATTAGTTTTAATATAATTGGTGGAGCAGTACCTCCTGGAGCACTTTTCTATCAAATAAACTGTGGTCCTCCTCAAGTAATGGGAGAGCCTATTTGTCTTTCTGGTGTTGGGCCTCATGTTATTACTTTTTGTAAACCAGGTAACAATGATAATATTTATGAAATTACATCAATACCAGCAGCTGTTGGCGGAAGTGACATTACTATTAATGATGGTTGCACGAGCTCTATAGAAGCTAATGGATTTAATCCCTCAACAGTAACATGGACATCCATTGCTCCAGGAAATCAGGGTGCATACGATAACTATTTGTCTTGCACATCAGGTTGTTTAAATCCAACTGTAACACCTGTAGGAACAGCACCTTCTTTTATAGATTATATGGTTTGTGGACAACCTTTGGCAAATTGTAATTTTGCTACAGTTTGCGATACCATAAGGGTTAACTTCAACCCAACCTTAAGTGTGTCAATTCAACCTAATAATCCAACCATATGTTTTGGACAAACATCAACAACCATAACTGCTGTTGGTAGCGGAGGAACTCCTCCTTATAGCTATTTATGGAACAATGTAAATCCCTCTCAATCTAATATTGTAGGAGCAGGAACCTATACAGTTATGCTCTCAGATGCTTCTGGTTGTCCTCCTGTTTATGCAACAATAACCGTTACAGCATACACCAATCCTATTGTTGCAAATGCTGGAAATGATATTACAGTATGTAATCAATCTCCAACAACTACATTAAACGGTAGTGTTTCTGGAGCTTCAGGAGGAATCTGGTCCGGTGGTCAGGGAGTTTTTAGCCCAAATGATTCTACTTTAGTAGGGGTTACATACACACCAACGCAAAATGAACTGAATAATGGTTTTGTTGATTTAATACTCACTTCTACAGGAAATGGAACTTGTCCATCAGATGCTGATACCATTAGAATTAATTATGTTGGATTTACGGGGACAATCAATACTACAATAACTAACATCAGTTGTTTTGGAGCAAATGACGGAACAGCTTCAATTAATATTACTGGTGGTTTCCCATTACATACTTATAATTGGAATACGGTTCCGGTGCAAACAGGAGCAAATATTTCTGGATTATCTCCAGGGGTATATAATGTTACTATTGAAGATAGTATTGGATGTACAACTTTAGATACTATTACTATAACAGAACCAAGTCCGCTGGTATTAGGAACAACAACCACTCCTGTTAGTTGCCCATCAGGTAACGATGGAACGGCAACTGTTTCAGCAACAGGAGGAACTCCCCCATATAGTTACTTATGGCTTACAGGAGGTCAAACAACTTCGTCAATAACAGGTCAAATTGCAGGTACTTATTCTGTTGAGGTAACTGATGCTAATGGATGTAGTGATACCGCCACTGTTATTATAACAGAACCATCTCCTATTTCAATTTCATTTTCATCCACCAATGTTTCTTGTTTTGGAGGAAATGATGGAAGTGCAACTGCCACAATTGTTGGAGGTTCATCGCCTTACGCTTATAATTGGTTACCTAATGGAGGGACAAATAATATGGCAACTGGTTTAACTGCCGGTACTTATTCTTTAACTGTTACAGATGCTAATGGATGTACTTTTGTTGATTCAGTTACTATTGTAGAACCACCTCAATTAGTTGCTACAACTTCAGTTACTAATGTGTCTTGTAATGGTTTAAGTGATGGCACAGCAACTGTTTTAGCATCAGGAGGAACAGCTCCTTATACTTATTTATGGAATCCTTCCGGAGGTTCAAATACTACGGCAACGGGGCTTTCGGCAGGAAATTATAATGTTCAAGTAACTGATGCGAACGGTTGTCAAGTAATTGTTTTTGCAACAATCACAGAACCTCTACCCTTAGCTCTTACCACTAATCAAATTAATGTAAGTTGTTTTGGAGGTAATGATGGGGTTGCTTCAGTTGGAGTTACGGGAGGAACAATCCCCTATACTTATAGTTGGAACCCTAATGGCTCAACTACAAATACTGCCAATAATTTGTCAGTTGGAAATCAAACAGTAACAGTAACTGATAGCAATGGCTGTCAAACTCAAACAACTTTAACAATAACAGAACCAACTGTTTTGTCTGCTTCAACCACTTCAACACCAGCATCATGTTTTGGAGCTAGTGATGGAAGTTTGTCAGTTATTGCTAATGGAGGAACCGCTCCCTATAGTTATTTATGGTTGCCAAATGGACAAACAACTAGTACAATAACAGGTCAACTAGCAGGAAATTATAGTGTAACAGTAACAGATAGTTTAGGTTGTTCACAAACAATATTGGATACCATTTTAGAACCAACTCCAATAGTAATTAACTTTAATTCAACCAATGTTTCATGCTATGGTGGTTCAGATGGAACTGCAACTGCAATAGTTACAGGAGGGACAGCCCCTTATACCTATAGTTGGTCACCAATTGGAGGTGCAGGAGCAACAGCAACAGGATTGCCAGTTGGAAATTATTCGGTAACCATCACTGATGCAAATGGTTGTACTTTTTCTAACACGATTACAATTACTCAACCAACAACTTTATTTTCATCAATAACCTCTACCGATGAAACATGTCCTACTTTAAATGATGGCACAGCAACTGTTATAGCTTCCGGAGGTACAGCTCCTTATACTTACTCATGGTTGCCAACTGGCGGAACAAATGCAACAGCAACTAATTTAGCAGCAGGAAATTATACTATTACTGTAACAGATAATAATGGTTGTCAGTTAACTACCAATGTTGTAATAAATGAACCTAACCCTTTAACGCTTTCTACTTTTACGCAGGATGTGTCTTGTTTTGGAGGGAGCGATGGGTTTGCATCGGTTACTCCTTCTGGGGGAACTCCAAATTATACTTATTTATGGTCGCCAAGTGGTTCTACATCTAATTTAGCAAGTAATTTATCTGCAGGAACGCACAATGTAACTGTAACGGACAATAATGGTTGTCAAACTCAAACTACGGTAACCATCAATCAACCAACACCAATTTCTGTATCTTTTTCAACTGTTTCGTCAACTTGTTTTGGTGCTAGTGATGGAAGTATTACAGCAAATGTATCTGGAGGATCTGGTAGTTATGCTTACTCATGGTTACCAACAAATCAAAATGTACCAACAATTACCAATGTAGCAGCTGGAGATTACATTGTAAATATTACAGATACTAATGGTTGCTTTTTCTCTGATACCGTTTCATTGTCAGAACCTTCTGAAATAGTACTTAATGCAGGAGCTATTAATTCTACTTGTGGGTTAGCTAATGGTTTGGCTTTTGTTTCAATTGATTCAGGAGGTGTAGCCCCATTTACTTATTTATGGTCGCCCGTTGGGGGAACTTCTGATACTGCTTCAGGATTGTTTTCGGGAGCTTATACAGTTTTAGTAACCGATGCAAATGGATGTACAGCTACAGCTACAGGTAATGTAAATGATATTGCTGCTCCTGTTATTTCTTTCGCAACTTCTGTAAATGTTTCTTGCAAAGGAGGTGCTGATGGTAGTGCTTCTGTTTCATTAGTTGGCGGAACAGGACCTTTTACTTATTTGTGGTCACCAACAGGAGCTACAACAAGTGCTGTCAATAATTTACCTGTCGGAACCTATACTGTTACAGTAACAGGTTCAAATGGTTGTTCTTCAAACGCTACAACAATAATAACAGAACCAACAGAAATTACGCCAAATGTAACTACTACACCTGTAAGCTGCTATGGAGGAAATGATGGAACAGCTAATATAACAGCTTATGGAGGAACTCCTGGATATAATTTTACATGGTTACCTCAAAATGTAAACGGCTCTTCCATTAATGGTCTTAGTGCAGGTATTGATTCTGTTAAAGTAACTGATGCAAATGGTTGTGAAGTATTTTTTAACTATACCATTACTGAACCTACTTCGCCATTAACAGCAAACTTATCGTCAACTCCTGTTTCATGTTTTGGCGGTAATGATGGGACTGCATTAGCTATAGCTTCAGGTGGTACTGCTCCATATAGTTATAACTGGATGCCGGGAAATTATAGCGGCTCTAATGTATCTAATTTACCTCAAGGAACATATACCGTTACTATAGTTGATGCAAATGGATGTGTTTTTACAGACAGTATCACTGTTACAGAACCAACAGCAATTAACTTAGTTACATCAAGCATAAACGCTAATTGTGGTCAAGCTGATGGTCAAGCTCATGTGGTAGCTACAGGTGGCGTTGGTAACTATTCCTATTTATGGATGCCTACAGGAGGTGCAAATGATACGGCTTTTTCATTATTAGCAGGAAATTATCAAGTTACAGTAACCGATTCAAATGGATGTATCGTAACTGCAATGGAAACAGTAAATGATACTCCACCACCAACAGCAATAATAGCTTCCACTACAGATGTAACTTGTTTTGGAGGAAGTAATGGTTCTGCAACTGTTGCTGCAAGTGGAGGAACATTGCCTTATACTTATCAATGGAGTCCAATTGGTGGAACTGGAAATGTTGCTACTAATTTACCTTCAGGCATATATACTGTTGTTGTTACAGATGCTAATGGATGTCAATCGTTACCTGTTTCAACTCCTCAAATAACCCAACCCAACCCAATTATAGCAAGCTTTAATATAACTAATGTTTCTTGTTTTGGAGGAAACGATGGAGGTGCAACAGTAAATGTGAATGGTGGTGTTGCTCCATATTCTTTTTTCTGGTTTACATCAGGAGCAACCACACAAACAGTAAATGGACTTTCAGCAGGTCAAGATTCAGTAAGAGTAACGGATGTTAATGGTTGTTCGGTAGTGGCTATTTTCACTATTAACGAACCAACTCAATTGACTTCCTCAGTGTCTAATGTTACAAACGTAAGTTGTTTTAGTGGAGCAAATGGTGCTGCTAGTATTTTAGTTAGTGGAGGAACTCTTTTATATAATTATCAGTGGTTACCAACAGGAGGAAGTTCCTCTTCGGCTAATGGACTAAGTGCAGGGAATTATACTGTAAACATTAGTGATAATAATGGTTGTACTACATCGCAAAACATAACAATCACACAACCATCACAAGCATTAACAGCAACGGCAACTACTGCACCTAATAGTTGTTTTGGTAGTGCTAATGGAACAGCAACCGCTTTCCCTTCAGGGGGAACTCCGGGGTATGCATTTTCATGGTCACCAATAGGAGGGGCTAATGCAACTGCTACAGGACTTCCTGTAGGTAATTATACCGTTACCGTTACTGATACAAATGGATGTATAGCAAATACTTCAGTTGCAATTACACAACCACCTGCATTACAAGGAACCTTGGCAGTAACTCATCCTTCTTGTAACTTGCCAAATGGTAGTATTGTTTCGCAAATTAGTGGAGGTATCGCTCCTTACAATTATTTATGGACACCAACTTCAGCAACAACAGCTAATTTAAATAGTTTGTCAGCCGGAACTTATTCCTTACAGGTTACTGATGTAAACAATTGTATTTTAAATCTTTCAACCACATTAACAGCGATTCCAGCACCTATAGTATCTATTAATAATTCAACGCCACCATCTTGTTATAATGGTAATGATGGAACTGCTACAGTGATAGTTAATGCAGGCTCTCCTCCTTATGCTATTAACTGGACTCCTTACGGAGGTACGAGTTTACAAGCAACAGGACTTATTGCAGGAACTTATCATGTTACTGTTACCGATTCTTTAGGTTGTGTAGTTGTTGATAGTGTTGTAATTTCACAACCAACTCAAGTTACAGTAAGTTCATCATCAATAACTGCGGTTTCTTGTAATGGTGGAAATAATGGTGAAATAACAGTACAAGGTGGAGGTGGTACTCCTGGCTATTCTTATTCTTGGACGCCAACGTTACCATCAACTCCAACCGTTTCTAATTTAACTGCAGGAACGTATGTAGCAACCGTTACAGATCAAAACAACTGTTCTGCTTCTATTTCTGTAACCATATCAGAACCTACAATTTTAACAGCCGCAATAGGGACAAGTACCGACCCTACTTGTTCAACTAGTAGTGATGGAACTGCAACAGCTGTAGTTACGGGTGGTACTGTTCCTTACAATTACTCTTGGACTCCATCAGGGCAAACAGGTTCTGTAGCTACAAATTTAAGTGCAGGGAATTATTCTGTATTGGTAACAGATGCTAATGGATGTACTTCAACCACAATCGTAACTATTAACCAGCCAACACCTATCGTTACTATTGCCGGACAAAATGACACCATTTGTGTAGGGCAACAAGCTACAGTTACTGCAACAGCTTCGGGTGGTAGTGGAAACTATAGTTTTGGTTGGCAACCAGTTGGTTTAACTAATAGTGGTAGCATTACAGTGAACCCAATTATAAATACAGATTATACAGTTGTTGCTTTCGACCAAAATGGTTGTCCCGGAAATGTAGATACTGTTTCTGTAATTGTTCAACAACTTCTAACAAATGATATTGAATTAACTGTTACAGATACATTCATTTGCCCAGGGGAAGACGTTGTTTTATACACACAATTAAACTCAACAGCTACTGGACCGCTAACATATACATGGAATAATAGTGTAGGTAATGGTCCAGGGCCTTTTATTGTTATTCCAACTCAGCCAACTACATATATTGTAACAGTAGCCAATCCGTGCGGTATTACAGTTCAAGATTCTGTTATAGTTAATTTTAGTCCACCACCAACATTGGATTTTGGTTCGGATGTAGATACTTCTTGTGCCCCTGCTCATGTGCAATTTTATGATAATTCAATACCTGGAGATCCAAATGATTTTATAAGTTCTTGGTTATGGGATTTTGGAGATGGCAATACATCAACCGATCAAAATCCCGCTCATGTGTTTAATCAGCCCGGAACTTATAATGTGATACTAAATGTAACTACATCAAACGGATGTTCTAACACAAGCGGTTCATCTTCTCTAATAATACAAGTACACCCTGTACCAACAGCCGCTTTTACATTAAACGCTACACAATTTTATTTACCATCAGACAAATTAATAGCCACCAATCAATCTACTGGTGCTGTTAGTTACGAATGGAGTTTTGGAGATGGAGGAACTTCTAACGATGTTAATCCTGAATATTTATATTATTTAATCGGCTATTTTCAAGTGCAATTAATAGCTACCAATCAATATGGTTGTAAAGATACAGCTGTTATTGATGTAGTTACTGATGCAGATGTTGTTTTTCCGAATGCGTTTACACCAACCGAAGGAGGAGGAAATGGAGGGTATTATGGTATAGAGGATTTAAGTAATGATGTATTCTTCCCTTATACTTCAGGAGTAGTTGAGTTTAAGTTTGAAATATTTAACCGATGGGGAGAACTCGTATTTGTATCAAATGACATAAAACAGGGTTGGGATGGACATTATAAAGGAAAATTAGCACAACAGGGTGTTTATATCTGGAAAGCATATTTGAAATTAAACAATGGTAAAGAATTTAATAAAGCAGGAGATGTTACTTTACTTAGATAGATATAAAATATTAATTCTAATTGGATGCATGTTGTTCGAAAGTTCTTTTTTCGCACAAATGCTTCCAAAAGAGGAGAATCAGCTATGGATAAAAGCAAATAAAGCTTTTGATTTAGGAGATTTTCTTTCTGCCAAAATGGGGTATGATGAGTTAATCAAAACAGACTCTATTAATGAGGAATTAAATTTTAAACTTGGGGTAGTAAACTATGAACTTAAAAGATACAAATCAGCCGCAAAACAGAATTTTTCGAGAGTTAATCCTCTAAAATTCCCCGAAACTTATTATTATCTGGCTTTAATAGCTCATTCCGAAGAAAAATTTGATGAAGCAATTATCAATTTTAAGATTTATAAAAAAAGTAAATATCGCATTCACTCTAAAAAAGACATTGATTTTTTAATTGATAAATCGAAGTATGCAACAACATTAGAAGACAACCTAAATTCAGAAATAGAATTAGTGAATTTAGGAAATAACGTTAATTCCGAGTATGATGATTTCTCCCCATTATTGTCAATAGATGAAGATTATTTATTGTTCACTTCAAGAAGAGAAAACGAAATTTTTAAAGAACAAAATGCTTATGGAGATTACTTTGAAAATATTTATATAACCAAACAAAATGGTGATAACTGGACAACTCCAACATTACTAGACACAACCATTAACACAAGGTATAACGAATCGTGTACAGGCTTATCTGTTGATGGAAAGCAGCTTCTTTTATTTAGAACTAGTGATGATTTAAAATCGGGCGATATTTATGAAAGTAACTACATTAATAATGAATGGACAATACCGGTAAAATTGAGTGAGGTAGTTAATTCAGAAGGAAATAAAGAAACAAGTGCTTGTTATTTACCATCAGGTAATGCCATTATTTTTTCTAGTGATAGACCTGGAGGTTATGGAGGTAAAGATTTATACATGGTAAAAAGATTACCTAATAACCAATGGGGAGAACCATTTAATTTGGGATCGACAATAAACACTCCTTATGATGAGGATGCTCCGTTTGTTCATCCAGTTGAAAATGTACTATTTTTTAGTTCTAAATCGCACGAAAATATGGGCGGGTACGATATTTTCCAGTCAGTATATAATTACGAATCAGGAAGTTTTGAAACACCAATAAATTTAGGAAAACCCATTAACACGGTAAATGATGATATGTTTTTTGTACTAAATAAAGATGCTACCAAAGGATTTTTATCATCAGAAAGAGTAGATGGTTTGGGTATGCAAGACATCTACGAAGTTGAGTTTAATGGATTGCCTAAAAACTTAATGGTGTATCATGTTAATTTTTTAAATGAAATGGAAGAATTGGTAAATGAGGTAGAAGTACAACTTTATACTATAAAGAAAAATAAAAACAAAATGTATGGGAAGTACAAAACAAATGCTCACAACGGTAAAATGGTAATTGTTACTAACCCAAATAAAGAATATCAACTAAAGATTGTCGCAAAAGGATATGAAGAAAAAACATTCAATGTATTCTTTGATAAGTCGCAATATTTAACTTTTAGATTAGCAAAAAGTAATTAATGATAAAAAGAAGATTTTATATTATTTTAATGGTTTGTATGCCTATCCTAGCATTAGGGCAGGACATACATTTTACGCAATTCTATTCATCTGCTATGTACTTAAATCCAGCATTTACAGGAGCTGGAGTTTGTTCAAGATTAACTGCTATTTATAGAAATCAGTGGCCGGGAGTTTCAGAAGGGTACAGTTCGCAATTAGCATCTTTTGATCATTATATCAGAAAACATAATTTAGGAATGGGATTATTATTTACTAGAGATGTAGCCGGAACAGGTAGTTTACAAAAAACTTTTGTATCTCCTTCTTTTGCTTATGAGGCTGGATTATCAAGAAAGTTGGCAATGCGTTTTGGTATTCAGCCCGGATTAGGAATAAGTAGTATAAATTTTAATCAACTGGTTTTTGGAGATCAAATAGCCAGAGGAGGTAATGTAGCTACAATAGAAGATGTGCCCCAAGCAGTTCATTATTTTAATGTTAATACAGGAGTGTTGTTTTACACAGAAAATTCATGGGCAGGTGCTTCTTTTCATCATATCAATCAACCAAACGAGTCGTTAATGGGAACAGGAAACCCTAGTCCATTGCCAATTAAATATTCCATACATGGTGGGCACAAATTCATATTGAATGAGAGTGTGAATGATGAACAATCTATTTCACTAACATTTAACTACCGTGGACAAAAAAAGTTTGACCAATTAGATATAGGAGGCTATTACACAAAAGATGTTATTAATGTAGGTATTTGGTACAGAGGTATTCCATTCCTAAAAAGATACGCCTCAGGATATAGTAACAACGATGCGTTATCATTAACCTTTGGGATAAAAACCAACATGATGTCTTTTGGATATAGCTATGATATTACTATTTCAAGATTAGGAGTGGGAACATCTCATGGAGCACATGAGTTAACAGCATCTTATCAATTTTGTCAATTAAGTAAATTAAGAAAGAAGCGTTTGTTTTTACCTTGTCCAAGCTTTTAAAGATTATAAATTATGATTCAAATTAGAAATATTATTTTAGTGGTAAGTATTATATTATTTAGTACGCTAAATACGTTTTCTCAGTCTGTAGGTGGTACTACTTCAGGTTCTGCCTCTTACTGTAGTGGTAGTAATTCTGGTTTTATTTCCCTTGTGGGACATAATGGTACTATTTTATTTTGGCAAACGTCTGTTAATGCTGGTGCTACATGGACTAATGAAAGTAACACTACTTCAACCAATAGTTATTTAAATCTAACCCAAACAACTCACTTTAGAGCGGTAGTTCAAGATGGTGCTTTTCCAGCAGATACATCTTCGGTGTCTATTGTTACTATACATACACCTAGTTTTGGAGGAACAATTACAGGCGGAGGTAGTTTTTGTAATAATTCAGGAACAGGAACTTTAACCCTAAGCGGGAACGTTGGAACTGTTCAAAACTGGATGATTTCAACAAATAATGGAATATCATGGACAAATATATCTAATACCACTAACACTCTTAACCACCCAAATATTATTCAAAATACGTTGTATGCTGCTGTTGTAGAAAATGTATCAGGATGTCCATTAGACACATCTTCATTCGCTTCATTTATTATTGACTCGCCAACACTTTCAGGAACAATTTTATCGGGAGATACGGTTTGTTATAAAGATAACATAGACACTTTAACATTAAACGGCTATAATGGAACTATTTTAGATTGGGAGTATTCTGAAGACAATGGAACCACATGGAATTCCTTAGGAATTTCAGCAAATTCCTATTTATATTCCAATTTAATAACATCAACATTATATAGAGCAACAGTAAAAAATGGTGTTTGTGCAACAGAAACCACTCAACCTATTGAAGTTGAAGTGTTTCAGCCTCCATTAGTCAATGCAGGAGAAGATACTTCTGTTATTCGTTTTCAAAATGTAACCCTAAATGGTACAGGAAGCGGAAGTCCGAGTTGGTCGCCAACTATTGGTTTAAGCTCTCCAAACAGTTATACTACTTTAGCATCACCGGAAGAAACAACTACCTATATACTAACAGTAACTGATATGAATGGATGTGTGAATACAGATTCTGTAAAAATATCAGTTACTGTTCCAATTCCAAATGCCATTAGCCCTAATGGTGACGGAGTAAATGATTTCTTTATAATAAATGAAATTGATAATTTTTTAGAGGCAAGTCTAAAAATATTCAACCGACACGGAAATATAGTTTATGATAAAAAACCATATCAAAATAATTTTGAAGGGATTTCGAATAATGGAAACCAACTTCCTGATGGAATGTATTATTACCTTTTAGATTTTGGTAATGGAGAACCTATAGTTTCAGGTAATATTTTAATAAAAAGATAGATGATGAATTACAGAATAGAAGTATTAAAAATATTTTTAATTGGCGTTTTATTGCTAAATGGGAATATTATTTATGCACAACAAGATCCATTAAACTCCATGTATGTTTTTGATAAAGCATTAATTAATCCTGCTTTTTCAGGTAGTTCTGATTGGGCAGTTGGAACCATAAAAATAAGAGAACAATATACCGGCTTAGAAGGAAATCCATCTACTCAAACAGTTAATTTTCATACTCCAATACAAAGAAGAACAATGGGGGTTGGTATGAAAATCATAAACGATGAAATTGGTTTTGTAAAAACATTAAATGCAGCCTTGGTTTATTCCTATCATTTAAACTTTGCTGGTGGTAAACTCTCTTTCGGGCTAGAAGGAGGAATAATGAGAAGGCAAATAGATTATTCGAACTTAATACTTGCTCAGATAAACGACAAGGTATTCCCTTTAGAAACACAAAGTGCAACAGTACCCGATTTATCATGGGGTACTTACTTTCAGAAAAAACAATTTTATGCAGGAATTTCTAACTATCATTTAATTAAAAAACCTTTTAACGATAGTGAGGTAAGCGATTCTAAATTATTTAACCATATTTATTTTTTAGCAGGAAATGTTTTTAAAATAAACAAAGAATGGGCATTAGAAGCTAGTACCTTAGTTAAATACATTGCAGCAGCTCCCATACAAATTGATTTGAATTCAATTTTATACTATAAAGAAAGAGTTGGCGTTGGGGTTCAGTACAGAACCAATGATGCATTTGTAGCTTTTTTTAAGGTAAACATATTAGATAATTTAAGAATAGCTTATGCCTACGATATGGTTACTTCCGAACTTTCTTCTTATGCCACAGGCAGTCATGAGTTAATTATTTCTTATGGAATAAAATTACCTCCACCGCCAAGTCAAAAAGAAGTTCATCCAAGATTTTATTTTTAGTAAAAACATACTGTAAACAATGAAAAATATTAACTACATACTATTATTATTAACATTATTCGCTTTTACTACATTATTCTCTCAGAGTAATGCTAATAAAGGCGACAGGTATTTTGACAAAAATTTATTTCAAGATGCAATAAAATATTATCAATTAGAAATTAAAAATGGCAACAGAAAAAGTATTGATTATGCGATGCAAAAATTAGCTGATTGTTACAGGATCTTAGGAGAGTTTGAACTAGCCGAAGAAACGTATGAAAAGATTCTAAAAAAGAAAAGAAATCAAGAAGACCCGATGAATTTTTTTAATTACGGACAATCATTAAAAAGTAGTGCAAAATATGAAGAAGCTAAAATTCAGTTTAATGAATATATTAGAATGAAACCATTAGATCCTATGGGTGAAGTATTGTTACATTCATGCGATTCAGCTCAAAAATGGCTGGAAGAAACCATAGGAAAAGAAATAGTAAATGTCGATAAATTAAACTCAGAATTATCTGATTTTTCTCCAGTAATAATTAATGAAACTGAATTGGTTTTTTCATCGTCAAGAGTTGGAAGTAAAAATGCTTTCATCAGTTTTAATGGAGGTTTAGAAGTAGATAGAACAGATATTTATTCGGTTAACTTAACAGATATATTAGTAAAAGAAAAATTAGTACCTAAGAATATAAAAGAACTAAACTCTCCATTTCATGAAGGCGTTGCTACATTTTCAGAAGATGGTAATGAAGTATATTTTACAAGAACGATAAAAGGAACCAAAGACAAAAAAACCAATGAAGTAATAAGCACATTACAGATTTTTTATAGTAAGAAAGATACAAATGGAATTTGGTCAGAACCTACTAGTGCATTTAAATATAATAGTGATGAATATTCAATAGGACATCCAAGTTTAAGTAAGGATGGAAGAACCATGTTTTTTATCTCAGACATGCCTGGTGGTTATGGAAATACCGACATATATTTTGTTGAAAAACGTGAGGATGGCTCATGGAATTATCCAGCCAATGTGGGTAGTGTAGTAAATACATTTGGACATGAACTGTTTCCCTATATTGCTGAAGATGGTACATTATATTTTTCCTCAGATGGTCATCCTGGTATGGGGAAGTTAGATATATTTTCGGCAAAAAAAATTAAGAAAGAATGGACGAAAGTTAAAAACCTCAAACCTCCTTATAACTCTATCGGTAATGATTTTGGTTTTGTGCTAGATGGAGATGATTTTCGAGGTTTTTTAAGTTCCGACAGATTTAATGGCAAAGGAGCTGAAGATATTTATAGTTTTTCAGAAGAAATCCCTATAAAAGTTAGACTAGAAGGAAACAGTATAAAAATTTTAAATAAAAGTGTTTTTGATGGACTAGAATATACTATGGTTGCAGCAGATTCGAGTGATAAAGAGTTAGATTTTCAACTAAACGAAAGCTGGTACACTCTCCCACTTAGAAACAATGTTGTTTATACTATTTCTGCAAGAAAAAATAGAATGCCTTACAATACTATAAAATTTAAATTGAATACCCATTCCGAAAAGAATTATTTTGAATTGGTGGTAGAATCTTCCAATCAAGAAATTATTTTAGAAGGAGATGTGATAAAGGTTAATAATAATGAGGGGGAAGAAAATTTAGAATATATTCAAGACGCAAAAACCATTCTTAAACTTAAAAATGATAATGAAATTCAAACCTCACAAAAAGAAGGAAATTTTAAATTTAAAATCGATGCAAATCAAGAGTATCTAATTCATTCTCCAATTAAATAAGTATCTATTAATCATAAATAAAAATAAACAACAATGAAAAAAATAATTTACGTTTTATCAGTTTCTTTAGTCGCCACATTTTTTAGTTGTGGCGAAAATGGCGAAGAACCAGCCGATTTATTAAACGACTTTGCTTTTGCAGATTCACTTCAAAATCAAGTAACTATTTCAGAAGAAATAATTAATGAGTTAATTCATTCTATTCCTTCGCCAATAGAGATGACCAGCTTAATACAGTCTTCGGGAGCAGAGTTTGATGCTCAAATATTAAACAATACAGACAATTTGGACAACTATGAAACTGCCCATCAAAAAGCTGTAAACCTTGGTATATATGGTGCGGACTTAGGGTATTTAAATATTTATGAGAAAACTATGCTGTCAGTAGATTATATATCATCTGTAAGAAGTTTAGCTAAAGACTTAAAGGTGGAGCAGTTTTTTGACTTTCAAACACTAAAAAGATTAGCATCATCGAGTAAAAACATTGATTCGTTAATCAACATTACTACTCAAGGGTTTTCAAAAATGGATGCTTATTTAAGAGAGCAAAATAGAACAAAAGCCAGTGTTTTAATAGTTACAGGAACTTTTATAGAAGGGTTGTTTATTGCAACTCAAATTTCTGATAAAACTAAAAAACCAGAACTTGTAGAGAGAATTGGTGAACAAAAAATGTCTATTGATAATCTTTTATTAATGCTTAATGTGTATAAAAGCGACCCAGATGTTAAAGATTTAGCAGAACAAATTAGAGGGTTGAAAGCTTTATACGATGAAGTTAAAATTATTATCACTTACGGAGAACCTGTTTCTAAAGAAGTAAACGGAATGCTTGTTATTGAAGATAATAGTACTAGTGAGATAATTATGAGTGATGAATTACTTAGTTCAATTACCGAAAAAATTAAAGATATACGTTCTAAAATTATTTAATCATGACAAAATATATAACCCTTTTTATATTGCTGTCATGGTCACTAATAGGACTATCTCAGTGTAAGGAAACATTATTGCCTAAAGCCAATACAAAATTAGAAGACTATACCTATTTAAAAGATGTTCCGGTTGCCTTAAAGGAAGTAAAAGAAGCAAAAGATAAACGTCAGCTTACCGTTCCTGTAATGCTAAACAAAGGAACAAAATATAGGTTTGTTGTGGAAGATTCTGAAAATCATGAAGGCAAATTAGTGTTTGAACTTTTTGGTGACAGAGGAAGAAAAGTAACCAGTTATCTTCCCGATTATGATAAGCATTTTTCAGTATTGGAGTTTATATGCACACAATCTGGAATGTATTTTATGAATTTTGAATTTACTGGAGCAAAAGAAGGTTGCGGAGTAGTAGTTTATGGGTTCAAGAAGTTGTAAATAAAAATCTTAAAGAGGGTGTCCGAAAAGGATAGCCTTTTTTATGCTGCATTTTTTAGATTTTTAAAATCCGCTATTATAATCGGGCATTTTTCATGAGTTATCTTTTCGAGTTTTAATAAGAATATCAGATTTCTGTAGTTTTTGATAGTTAAAAGCCATTTTTTTACTGTTTTTGGTGTAAAAAGAGTGTTGTTTCCAACCATTTTTCTAAAATTATGACCTATTGCCATTAATAAGAACTCCAGCTCTACCTTTTCTATTCCTCTAAATGTAAATCGGTTAAATTTATTATTGTTTTTTAATTGTCCGAACACTGCTTCTGGCTCAATCGGTCGTTTGCTTCTGTGTTCAACCCCTTTTTTACTCATTAACTTTTCTTTAGCTTTTTGTTTTAAGAAGTTTAACCTATGATTTACTTCGATTGTTCGATTGCCTTTAGCCTTATGGCACATCCCCCTTAATGGGCATCCTTCACATCTTGTTGCCTGATAGCATGTTATTTGTGATTCGTATCCATTGCTCGATATTCGTTTTCCTTGTCCAATGTTTTCCATTGGTTGTCCCATTGTGCAGACATAAAAATCCTGCTCTGCATTGAAAAAAAGATTTTGAACAAGAAACGGATTGTTTTTTGTCTTTTTCTTTTGTTCTTTATGGAAATAATTGTACTTCACATAAGCTTCAACATCTTTGTTTTCTAGCATTTCATAGTTTTCCTCACTGCCATATCCAGCATCAGCAACTATCTCTTTGCTTTGTTTGTCGTATGCTTGTTCAAAACTAGTTAAGTGTGATGTTAAAGTAGTAGTATCCCCAGGTGTTTGATGAATGGATACATAAGTAATGAACTGATTTTCTGTTGATATCTGAGCGTTATAAGCGGGTTTTAATTGTCCATTTTTCATGTGGTCTTCTTTCATTCTCATGAAGGTAGCATCCGAATCTGTTTTACTGTATGAGTTTCGATTCCCTAATATTTCTAAATCTTTTTCATACTTTTCTAGCTTTGGAAGGTGTTCCTCTTATAGTTTTTGTATTTCTTTAGCAATTTTCTTTGGCGGCTCTTTTAGCTTTTTATTTAGAACAGAAAGTCGTTCTTTCAACTGCTCAGCGTTAATGTTTTTGGGTAATTCCTCTTTATTTACCCCTTGATTATCAGATGAAATACTCTTTTCAATGTCTGATAAAATACTGTTGATTTTTGCTTCTAATTTGTCTTTGTATTTTTCGACTGAACCTCGCCAAACAAAGGTGTATTTATTCGACTTGGCTTCTATTTTTGTTCCATCAATATACTGAACATCAAGACTCACGTAACCCATCTCTACTAGCATTTTTACTACCTCAGCAAATAAAGTTTTAATCGAATCTTTTAATATTTTACCTCGAAAATCATTAATTGTCCTAAAATCAGGTGTTGAATTACCTGAAATGAACATAAAATGAATATTTTCATGAAGTGCTTTAGCGATTTTTCTGCATGAATAAATATTAGACAAATAGCTGTAAAACAAAACCTTTATCATCATTCTTGGATGGTATGCTGACGTGTCTCCTCCTTTATACTTCTTTAAAATATCGCTTATATCTATAGAATTTACCACCGTATCAATTAAACGAACAGGATGATTGTCACGTATTTTATCAAAAATATTATCTGGAAATAGTTCTGGACATTTGCCAGTTTCATTTTTAAAAACTATCTTAGCCATTGTTGTAGTGTTTTGAACGCCTCTAAGATAGTAATTTTAGAGAAAACATACAACTAAAAAAAAGGGTGTCTCGACTTTTCGGACACCCTCATTGAAATGAAGTGAAATGTATTGGTGACCCCGGAGGGATTCAAACCCCCAACCCTCAGAGCCGAAATCTGATGCTCTATTCAGTTGAGCTACGGAGCCTTTAAGGCTTGCAAAAATATCACTTAATTAACGCTTTTTTCTTTCTGGTTCAACAAAAATTTCTTTATCACATAAACAGTTATCAAAATATATCCTAAAATATTTATCAATACATAGTAAATCATTAAATTAGAGGAATAGGTAAAATGTATTTCACCTTTGCTTTTGGCAGGAATTACAACTCCCATAATATGTTCGTTTAAAGGTTGAATGTCTAGTTTTTCATTATTTAAAAAGACTTTCCAGTGGTGGTGATAGTTTTGATTTAACAATAACCATTGAGGCGTTTCAGCGTTATTTTCGATTGTAGTTTTAAATGCATTGTAACTAATAGATACATTTGTTATGTTTGTTTTTTTAGGTTGAAAATCATAAAGTTGAGGAGCATCCCAAATTAAACCACTTTGAACACTATCGTTGTCTTGTCTTTCTTTTTTAGGAAAAAACAATATTGGGTTTTGAATATTAAAATCTAGTGATTTGTTTCTTATAGCATTTTCGTAAGCACTAAACTGAAAAGGATTGTATCCTACATAAGAAATAGTTTTGTTAAAAGTGGACATATTTTTCCAAATTCCTTGCGTATAGCTTAACCCTTGGTGTTCATCAAAATATTTTAAAGGCTTGTCGTTATTTTTTTGATTGATTTCGATAGGTAATTCATCAAAATAGGTTTTAAAATTACTGTAAGTATAAGGATAGGAAATTGTTGTTGGAAAAGTAAGTTGAGTTTGCATGCCTAAATCTAAAAAAGCAAAGGTAAAAAGTGCAGCAAAAACAGAAAGCTTTATACTTTTTTTGAGCAGAAAAACCAATACACTAATTATTAACAAAACTACAACATTAATTACTACGTGAGTGGCTAAAAAGTTAGTAGAAAACTCTGTTAAATCTAATAAATTGGAGATGTTGATGCTAATTTCGTTAGTAGAAGTTTTTGTAAGAGATGTTAATCCTACCAGTAAAATAAGTGCTGCAAATAAATAGATTAGATATTTATTTTTACCAATTAATTTTGGTGTTTGTAGAAATTTTTTCAAGCCATAAGCAGCAAGAATAAGCATGGCAAAAATTGCATAGGTTCTAAAAAATGATGGATGTCTGAATACGCCAAAACCCGGCAAGTGATATAGCAACTGATAAAGAAAAGTATTGCTTCCCATGGCGATAACTAAAAATGCTAAAGCTAAGAAAGTAAGCAATAACACTTTTTTATTGTTGTAATGATTGAGAAGTCCCACGATAAAGAAAAATAGCCCAATGATACCAATATAGGCATTCCTGAGCGACAAATCTGTTCCTTTAAACATCTCAGAATCACTGATAACACCATAAGGAAAAAGAAAAGAAATATAATCTACAAAGGTAAACGGATTGGAAAGCAAGAATTTATCGTAAGGTAATTTTGATAACCTGTTGAAGTAAGGAGCAAATTCAATAAACGACATAATGTAAGGAAGTAATAAAACAGCTGAGACAATTACCATTGTTGCTCCTCCCATAAAAATAGAACTTAGTTGTTGTTTGTTTTTTCTGTTTTTCCAAAAGAAATACAGAAAGATGAAAAAATAAAAATATATTAATATAATAGTATAAGCTGGACTAGCAGAAGTAGTATTTAATGCAATAAATAATCCCGAAAGTACAGCGTATTTTAGTTTGAAATTTTTGGAAAATTGATATATAGTTCCCAAACACCATGGCAACCAAGCTACACCAGCCAAAAAAACCATTAGTTGAGCGGAGCCTACCATTAATCCTGATAAACTAAAACATAATCCAATAATCGCGGCTGTTTTTTCATCTTTAAAAAGTGATTTTATCAACCAATACATTCCCAAGCCAGCAATTACAAAGTAAGAAAGCAGCTCAATTATTAATGATTTCATGGTATATTTTCCAAAAAGCATGATGAACCAAGTTATTGGGTTCCACATACCACTTTGTGGGTCGGAATAAGCTGGATATCCCATGTTTTGAAAACTGTTCCAGTAAGGAAAATGTCCATTCCATAAATAATCACTAATAAAATAACGGTAAGGAAGGTAAGCATTTACGTTATCCCATTTGGGTACAACCACAAACAACGAAAGTGGCCACAAGCTAACTAAAATAGCCAATACCAATAAAATGGCATACCGATATGGGTAAATGTATTTTATTTTTTGATGATTTTTTGTTCGAACAAATGTACAATATTTTTAGTTGAGGAGTTAATAAGTTAAAAAGTACTTAGGAATACTTATGAGTATTTAAAAGTTTAAAGTTTGAGGTTAGGTTGTAAGGTTTGAAGTTTAGAAAATTTCTAATCTTTAATTTCTTATTAATAACCCTCCACATTAGGAAATAAGAAAAAAACCACTAATTTTAGGCTACAATTTAATATTCACCAATATGCAAAAAATAATTATACTTGTATTAGTAGTTTCTATGTTGTTTGCTTGCCGAAAATCGGATAGAGATCAAGATAAAACAACCAAAACTTCTCAAGATTATGCAACAGCTCAATCTATGGCTCAGGATGTTTTTAAAATGGTACATCAAGCAGCAATGAGTTCCCAGGGAATTGTAACCAACTCATTAACCACTGCAACAACGTTATTTGGTTGCGACACTATAATTGTTGACACTACCACTAATCCAATGTGGTTGAAAATTCAATTTAATACCAATTGTGCTAATAATGGCGTTACCAGAAATGGAGAGATTAACGCACAATTTACATCAAAATACGATTTACTAGGTACAACTGCTAAAATTAGCTTTACTAATTATTACCATAATGGATATTATTTTGAAGGCGTATTGAATTATTCGTTGACTAGTAATACCAATAACCAACCTGTTTTTGTGATGATAGCTAATGATTTTAAGATAGATGAGGGCAGAAAAAATAGAGCAATTTATTTTAACACCAATCAGAATTTTACTATTGAAAGTGGAGCGACTACTGCAGATTTTGCTGATGATACCTATAAAATTACAGGAACAGCCACAGGAAGAACTTTTGTTGGGAATAGTTTTTCGGCATCTACAGATGGCTTAACTCAATTAGGAAATTGCAATTGGGTAAGCAGCGGAATAGCTTTAGTAACTCCTGAAAAATTAGCGGTAAGAACCTTAGATTTTGGTTCAGGATGCGATAATAGTGCAACGGTTACGCTGTATGGTGCAACTAATGAAATTACTTTACCTTAAAAATAAAATATAAATTTATGCTCACAATAGACCCAAAAGAAATACCTGTACCAAAACTCCATCATTATTTATTGGGAGGTGTTGGACCGAGACCAATTGCATTAGCAAGTACAGTAGATAAAGATGGAAATCCGAACTTAAGTCCGTTTAGTTTTTTCAATGTATTTAGTGCCAATCCGCCCATCATGGTTTTTTCTCCTGCCCGAAGTGGTAGAACAGGAGCTACAAAAAACACCTTCGACAATGTGAAAGAAACTCGTGAAGTAGTAATAAATGTGGTAACTTATGCTATTGTTCAACAAGTTTCATTAGCTAGTTCTCCTTACGAAAAAGGCGTAGATGAATTTATAAAATCAGGATTAACACCTGTTGCTTCTGATGTGATAAAACCGTTTAGAGTAAAGGAATCTCCAGTACAATTTGAGTGTAAAGTAAACGACATTATTGAGTTGGGACAAAATGGTGGAGCAGGAAATTTGGTAATTTGCGAAGTAGTAAAAATTCATATCAATGAAAATGTGTTGGATGAAAATGATATGATAGACCAACAAAAAATTGACTTAGTAAGTCGTATGGGCGGAAACTGGTATTGTCGTGCCGACCATCATGCTATGTTTGAAGTAGCTAAGCCCATTACAACTATTGGAATAGGAGTAGATGCTATTCCTGAAAAAATTAGAAACAGCAACATTTTAACAGCGAATGAATTAGGTTTGTTAGGAAGTGTAGAACAACTCCCAACACAAGAAGAAGTAGATGCTTATAATTATGTCGGTAATAATTCTCATCAAGATGCCCATATTTTATTGCAACAAGGAAACATCATAGAAGCATGGAAAGTATTGTTGAAATAAGGATTTAAATTAAATTATTAAAAACTTATTCGTAATACAATAAATTTAGAGTTTCCTATTTTTTACGCCACCTTATTTTAAAGGGTTAAAATAAGGTTTCCTTTACTCCAATTTCCTACATTAATATTATCAACTTACAATTATTAAAATGTTCAACCAAAAAAATTAGGGTGAATGCTAAAGGAAATAAAACTTATTTTAATTTCTTTTTCAGCAAATTCTTCCTTTATAACCAACCATAAAAAACATAGGCAAACAATATTTTTTGAAATTTGATATAGAAAATAAAAACCCAGTAATATGCACTATTACTGGGTTTTTTGCTGCTCCCCCTCTTGGGCTCGAACCAAGGACCCTCTGATTAACAGTCAGATGCTCTAACCAACTGAGCTAAGGAGGAATCTCCGTAAAACGGGATGCAATATTAGTAGAAACTTTTTAATTACACAACTCTTTTTATTAAAAAAATAGATACTTTTTTTGAATATAAAGATTTTGAGCAATTTAGTATTAAAATTTATTTTAGTACTAAAAATTTGCTTAGGTTTACACCATGCAATCTCATCTAAAAATAGCACTTGATAATATGCCTTGGGTATTCATTCCCGGTATGTAACGCTGCTGTTTTTTTATGTAGGTATGTTATACAAACAACCTACAAAATTCCTCCAATAGGAAAATTAATTTCATTTTTCAATTTCTTAAATTTTAAACGTATGAGCAAAATTATTGTATTAGGTGCCGGAATGGTAGGCAGTGCTATGGCTATCGACTTAGCTAAAAAACATGAAGTAACCCTTACCGATGTAAACACTTCCACTTTACAACATGTGAAAAATAAATGTCCTAAATTAAACACATTGCAACTGGATGTTACGCAAACAGCAACATTAAAAACAACACTACAACCATTTGATTTGGTAATTTGTGCTGTACCAGGTTTCTTAGGTATCAACACCTTAAAAAATATCATTGAAGCAGAAAAAAATGTAATCGATATTTCTTTCTTTCCTGAAAATGCACTGGAACTGCATGAGCTTGCTAAACAAAAAAATGTTACCGCCATAGTTGATTGTGGTGTTGCTCCCGGAATGGACAATATTATTTTAGGCTACTATAACGAACAGTTACAATTAACCGATTTTGAATGCTTGGTAGGCGGTTTACCCAAAGTAAAAAAATGGCCTTTCTGCTACAAAGCTCCATTTTCGCCAATAGATGTGATAGAAGAATATACTCGTCCTGCCCGTTATGTAGAAAACGGAGAAATGATTACCAAAGAAGCTCTTACCGATTGTGAATATGTAGAGTTTGATGGTGTTGGCACACTAGAATCTTTTAATAGTGATGGATTACGTTCTATTATTTTTACGATGCCGCACATCAACAACATGAAAGAAAAAACCTTGCGTTATCCCGGACATGTAGAGTATGTGAAAGTATTGAAGTCGAGTGGCTTTTTTGATACGAAACCCATTAATGTAAAAGGCACAGAAATAATTCCGTTAGATTTTACTTGTAACATTTTATTCAACGAATGGAAATTAGACAAAACTGAAGAAGAAATTACAGTGATGCGTGTTACCGTAAAAGGCACGGATAAAAATGGTAAAGCAACAACCGTTATTTATAATTTACACGATGAGTACTGCTCTAAAACCAATACTTCTTCTATGGCGAGAACTACAGGTTATACAGCAACTGCAGCTGCCAACATGTTTTTAGAAGGCTTGTTTTCCGAAAAAGGTGTTTTCCCTCCAGAGTTAGTAGGCAAGCACGAACAATGTTTCAACTATTTTATGAGCTATCTGGAAGAAAGAGGTATTTTGTATAAAAAAACAGTGCTTAGTTCCTAGTTGTTTATCCTATTTTTACACCTTAAATGATATCAGGTATAATATATCAACTTATATCCATGCTTTCTTTTGGAACAAGCAATGTTTTGTGGAAAAATCCGCAAAAACGGTTGCCTGTTTTCAAAATTATAATGTTAAGAACCATTGTATCAGTAGTATTATTTGGTATCATGGCTTTATTATTTTTTGAGCGTAAAGGAAGTGTTTTTGATTGGACAATAGGCTTTGTGATTAGCTTTACCAGTTTTTTTGGTTTAGTTTTTTACAACCTATCTCTCAAAAAATCAAAAGTTAGTCATTCCGTTACCATTACAAGCATAAGTGCAGTTTTTGGCGTTTTAGTGTCTGTGTTTTTTTATGATGAACAACTACACTTAAAACTTATTGTAAGTTTGCTTTTTGTAACTTCTGGATTGTTTTTTCTCGAATCTAAAAGACCTTTAATTCAATGGTCGAAAGGAACTGTTTACGCTATTTTAGCAGCATTTTTTTGGGGAACAACTTTTGCTTTATTCAAAATTCCTGTAGAAAAAATAGGAAGTTATAATTTTTCATTTGTTTTAGAAATTTCTGTTTTATTAGGTGCAACCATACTCTTTTTAAGCACTAAAAAAAATAAAACAACACACCTGCCAACTATTTCTACCTACTTAACTGTGGGAGTAATTGGAGTGCTAGGATTTTTAGGTGTTTTATTTTACAACATGGCAATAGTAAAAGTTCCTGTTTCAATTCTTTCAGTAATGGGGGCTTTTACTCCAGTAATATCAATTGTTATTTCTCATATTTTTTTGAAAGAAAAATTCACAAAAGCTCAGTATATAGGAATGACTGCCACATTGATAGGCGTTATACTACTTGCTTTTTAATTTTTTTAGATAATTTTTAACGGTATATCTGTGCCAAGGATGAATGCCTTCCAATTTTATTTCACCTACTAGAACTTTATAGTATGCCGATTCAAAAAATTTTAAAAGCACTTCATCTGCATCTTTAGGATGAAGCAACTGGTTGTTTGATTTTGCAATTTTTTTCAATAACTGCTCTGTAAAAACATAGGTATTAGTAAGAAATTCAGCATGCAAAATATTAAATTCAAACCCTGCAAAATGAACAGGAAGGTCTTCATCACGTTCTGATATCCCAATAGTTAATAGCTGCTCAATTTCTTCTTTTATTCTTTTGCTATACTTTTTATTTATTCGATGCTCTTCCAGTAGTAAAGTCATATATTTTCTCCCCATTACAAAAGGATGAATACTGTTGTTTTTTGTTTCAATATCTTTAATAATAGCAGCTCGTTTTTTACATTCTGCTGTATTATTGTTTAAAAACGCATTATAATACAACAGTGCATTTGCAAAAATAACATCCTGAGGTTCTGTAACAATTTGAAGGTATTGTTTCAGCCCTTTCCCATAAAATCCATTAAGATGCTCTTCATTTATCCATCGTTCAATAAAAAATTTTCTACCATTTTCAGTTTTCACAAATTGAGGAAACACTTCTTCTTGCAGTTTTTTATCTAATCTAATTTGATATCCTATATGAACCATAAGCGATTGTCGTTCAAATTCGTTTAGTGCTAAATCAAAAACCTGAACAACAGCTTTATCATATTGATGTAATGCATAAGAAACCGCCAGTTTTAACAAATTTAATTTCCGTTCATCTTCATATTCATTGGCAATTTCTTTAAGCAATGCGTTGTTAAAACCATCATGCTTCGTTAACAAGCGAGAAAGAATATAAAACTTTAAAAAAGCAGCATTACCAAAACTATAAAAAGAGCTATAGGCTCCATATTTATTAAGCTCTTTATCTTCTTTTAAAATGTTGTACGAAACCAAATCAACATGTGCTTTTTTATGTTTCGATATAATATCCTGAATATCTTTCCTGGTAATACGCCCCCCTTCTTTACCATTGTTAGTTAACTCCATTATTTTATCAAAAAAGAGTTTCTTTTCGTAAGCATAGGCAGTTTTCCAAACTTTTTCAGTAAAAAATTGGTTGAGAATAGCCCAATCGTTGGTAAATGTTTTTTGTTGATTTTTTTCTACCAATTCTAAGTAAAAAGGAGATAAAAATGGAGTACTAACAAATAGCTCATTATCTGCATTAAGCTTGTCTAACCGAATCGTATCTAAATTAACACACTGCTCACTTTTAAATGAATTAAAATTAACACCAAACCACTTATTTTGAATCGTTGCTGAAAACACATCAGACAATCTTACCCATGTATAAGGTCTAATGGAAATAATTATCTTTATATCATTATTTATGCTAAAAAATTTAGCCAATTCAAAGAAAATAGTTCTAATTTCTAAAAAATTGTATGCAGTTTCTTCGATTTCATCAATAATAATTAAATCATATTTGTCTTTAATTGTAGTAAGATGTTCACTTAAACTTAGGTCTTTACGTTTTAGCGGAGCACCACATAATACAAAACAACTTTGTTGATAGTTTTCTAAAAATTGAGCAAGTAAAATGGTCTTGCCCGTTCCTCCTTCAGCAATTATTGCTGTAACTGAAGCATCTGAGGCAATAAAATCAGCAATAAAAGACAAACCACTTGTATGAGTTACCCATTTTTTGGGGTTAGTTAATGAATTAGCTTTAGCATACTCGATAAAGCCAGACATGGTATCATTATTTTTATCCGTTTCAGCTAATTGATATTTCTTTAAAAAACATTGATAATCTTCATTGCCAATATATTTTGCCAATACGTTTAACGTATAATTATTAGGGTTGCTTTTGGTTTTAATAAACCCAAACAAACGCTTTATGGTTGAGCCACTAACTCTTTCTCCTGTTACTTGTAAAATATCTTGAGCAAGGTTGTCGCAATCTTTTGAATGAAGAATCTCAAAAGGATATTTCTCCTTTACCTTTTCAAGAAGAACGCCTAAATCACTATTTGTTTTTAACTCAATCACGGCAACAAAGATAATCTATTCAAGCATAGGTTTTTGCCATAAAAAGATTCTTGGTTGATTTGATATAATGTTTTTGGAGGTGGAGTATATATATTTGGAGGGAAATATTTATGAAAATTATTTACGGTATGACAAAAATAAAACGAGCAAATTTTATTGTAGGGTTTAACAATTGGGGGAAATCAACAATTGAAGTTGTTTAAAGTCCTTTGTTAATAAAACACCAATAGTACAATATATTGA
>JAVVER010000028.1:0-28544 GCA_032251145.1 Vicingaceae bacterium
TCTATTTTTTAAAACCTTTAGCCTAAAATGGAATTTTTAAGGTTCGACTAAGTAAGGAATAATTCAAAAAAACTCAACTTTTGAATATTCTACTAGTCAAAATATTATCATTTTTGTATAGTGTATTATACAATTTATATGTATATTTGCACAATAAACGAATCATTTTTACAAAATGCAACGATTAATTGATACTCAAAATAGGATTTTACAGCAAGCTGACACTTCGATAAAACGCTACTTGTTTAAGCAAATTAATTGGAAAAATCGTTTGATTGCAATTACTGGTCAGAGAGGTACGGGAAAAACTACCTTACTGATGCAACGAATAAAAGAAGCAGAAAACAATAGCGAGTATTTATATATTTCTGCTGACAGTTTGTTTATTTACAAATTATCGCTTTTCGAAATTGCATTAACTTTTAGAAACAACGGAGGAAAGTATTTGTTTATTGACGAAATACACAAATATGCCAGTTGGTCGGGAGAAATAAAACACATTTATGATGCTATTCCTGATTTGAACATTGTTTTTACCGGCAGTTCTATTTTAGACATTATGAAAGGGTATGCCGATTTAAGCCGAAGAGCTGTTCATTATACTTTGCAAGGCTTATCGTTTCGAGAATATTTGTTGTTCGAAACCAATACTAATTTTCCTGCCTATACATTAAATGAAATTGTCCAACATAAAGTAAAAATTGAATTAGACAAGCCATTGTTTCACTTTCATAATTACCTCAAAAAAGGATTTTATCCGTTTTACAAAGAGGAAGATTTTGAGCTAAAATTATTGAGCGTAATTAATACCGTTTTGGAAGTTGATTTAGTGCAATACATGGATTTAAAACCAAGTACTATTGCTAAACTTAAAAAGCTATTACAAATAATTTCGGAAAGTGTACCTTTTAAACCCAATATTTCTAAAATTGCCAATTTAACGGATATTTCTCGTTCTTTACTACCGGAATATTTTAGTTATTTAGAAAGAGCAGGATTAACAATTATGTTACAATCGTCCACCAAAGGAATACAAGCATTGGGTAAACCTGAAAAAATGTATTTGAACAATACCAATTTATGCCACACATTGGTTGGAAACAATGAAGCTAATATTGGTAATGTTAGAGAAACCTTTTTTGCCTCACAATTAAATACTTTACACACCTTAACCATTCCTAAAAAAGGTGATTTTTTAATTGATGATATTGTTTTTGAAATAGGAGGTAAATCCAAAACTAAATCACAAATTACAACTATAAAAAATAGTTACTTAGTAAAAGATGATATTGAAGTTGGATACCAAAACATTATTCCATTATGGCATTTTGGATTTTTGTATTAAAAAAACAAAACCCTCTGAAATTCAGAGGGTTTTGTTTGTGGGCCCACCTGGGCTCGAACCAGGGACTTTCTGATTATGAGTCAGATACTCTAACCAGCTGAGTTATAAAGAAGATACCGGTTTCAACTCATTATTAAAAGTAATGTGCAGGTAAATTGACAGTAAAAAGCTTGGTTAATAAATAATTTTGATAATAGTAAAGGGTTGGAGTTAGCACCTATTTTAGTGTTTAAAGTCAGCCTATATACTTCCTTTTACTTCCAAACCACACTTACTTTAAATACTAAAATAGGTGTCCAAGCAGATAGATAAAATAGATGCGTGTGATGATGTCTATTTCTCTGCTTGGTCTAGCAGTTAGATTAAGCGTGTGTGAAACGAAGTGTTATTTTTTTTGTAAAATAAATTGCAGATGTGCTTGAGCACCTCCTGGCATAATGTAATACAGTTTACCACCATAGTTGATTTTACCTCTTCCATTATTCCATTCAGCACCCATTAGATAATATTTACCAGAATTATTAGAGCTACCAAATACTAGATATTGCTCTTGCGATTCTGAAAAACTTATGGCAATTTTATCCTTTGAAATAATCTTGACACACAATCCAGGTGTGTTCTCCTTAATCAAAATTTTATTGTTGAATATGGTATCACCATTGGTGTTTATTTCTTGCTTAGATAATATAACATCATTAGAGATGTAAAACTGAAGCTTTTTAAATTTAACTTCATTTAATTCATACTTACTTACTATTTCTGTAGTTAGAGATGTAAAGCCTTTTTTAGGATGTTTATTATTGTTTAATGACCACCCCTCTTCATTTTGGAGATCCTTCTTGTTAATTTCTGAGTTATTGTCAATGAGCCTAGCTTTTTCATTACCTAATTTTGATTGTATTTCACCCATCATATCTATTGTAACAAAAGTAGTTTCTCCTTTAACAATTTTAACATTGTAAGTTTTCCATAAGTACTCACCACGATTACCAGTTTTATAAATATATAAAGGATGTGCATCTGTTGGAATAATATTATTTACATTGAATGAGCTTACTTTTGCTCCTTTATACTTAAACCCTGCTCCTTTCACTACTCTTTGATTAATATGGAAATTTATTGCATTATCAACTTGATTATTAGTAAGAACTCTATATTTTCCACCATCCTCCGCTTCAAAAAACAGATTCCCAACATTTTTAGCCTTTACATTTTTATCCCAATTATCTAATTTTGCTTTATATTTTCTAACCCCACATGGGTTATTAAGAGCAATATATTCAATACCATATAAATGAGCTGTTTGAACAGTAACGTTATTTTCTTTTGCATAGTAATATCCTTCTAGAAATGCACACTCTCGCTCAATAGGTGTTCCGTGATGCTCAGGACTCCAAAAATTGTTATCACCTATATCATAAAATTCCTTATAGAATAAATTCATTTCTTCTTCTGAATAATCATATTTTTTTCCAATATAGAAACCAGCAAGAAAATCACTATGTAACTCTCTCCATTTCCCCTTCTCTTTCCATGAAACTAACTGTTGAATAGCATGACCAAATTCATGTGCTAAAATAGCTTTTATCGTTTCTGCGTTGCCATGTTTTTTATATTGCTCAACCATCATTTTCATTCCAAGGTAAATTGTCCCTATACAATTGTAGTCAGTACAAGTAGGATGAAAAAAAGCACTCCCTTCATTTTGTAATTCATGAATAAAGAAGAAGTTAACATTTACTCCAAAAAAACTCTGAAGTTGATTGATTTCTGATATACCAGAATTATCTATCAACTTTTCACCTGTTGTTGAAGTTACATAAGCACCACCAAGCACTATACCTTCTTTATAACATTGTGCATTGAGTAAATTAGATAATATAAATAATAATATAAATAATAGCTTCTTCATGATGTGCTTTTGAGGTTAATAATTAATCATTCTTCTTGTTCTCTTTTGATTTAAGGTACTTAGAAATTAACCATGGAATACCAAATATTATAGCTAATGTTATTAAGTAACCAGCCCAAGATGAATCCCCTCCATCTCCTTCATCCCATTCATCACGGGAGACTTGACCACGTTGAGCAATCAATATTGATGAAGTCAATATTAGTAATACAGACAACGCTGTTCTTATAATAGTATTTATGTCTTTACTTCTCATTATTTTCATATGTCCAATAATCTACTCCTCCATGATGACTGCATGCCCCTGAACTAGTGGCTGTAGATTTTGAACCATCATTACAAACCGCTCCAGTTCTTTTCCCTTTGCACCCAACTATAGAGATAAAACTTAGTATTAGTAATCCAATAATAACTTTTTTCATTAAGATGAATTTCATTAATTGCAAACAAAGATATATAAAAACTGTCATAAATGATATGCTAAGTGTAATAAAATGCTAAGATATTTGATATGTGTTAGATGAGGCAAAATATCAAGAATCATTAGTTCAATTAGGTACCAATCTTAGAAGAATTAGAAAAGAGAAGGGGTTTACCATGAGGGAAGTTGCTGAGAGGTGTGGAATGGAAGAAAACAATTATGGTAGATTTGAGAAAGCACTAACCAATCCAACTTATAAATCTTTACTGCAAATCTGCTCCGTTTTAGAAGTAGAATTAAAAGACCTACTTGACTTCTAACAAAAAATGTTATTGAAGACACCTAGGAATTGTTTACTGTTATAGTAATATAATAATATATTATATGGTGGTAAGAGATATGTCAACATTAATTAGGTGATAAAAGTGAGGGTAATTAGCTACCACTCATATCCGTTTATGCAAAACCCTATCAAATCAGTATCAGCATTTTTTTATGATTAACTAATAACATTAGTTTTAAGGAATGAAAGCATTGTTCTTTTTACCTCTAAGTAACAGAAGTATGTTATGATAGTAAAAATGTTTTGTACATACTCTAGCTATATCAAATGAAAGTCAATATTAAGGTAGGGGGTAGCCCTAAATTTGATAGAGGGGTGGGGGTTGTATAGTAATAAGTACTATCCTTTATGAATATACTATTCTAGATAAGACAGGATGATATAGAACAAACTCTTTTAAGGGGTTATAGTATTTAAAAAACTAGGGAATATAAATAAGAGTAAACAATAAATGTTTAAACATTTGGGATTCTTCTTAACCTAATAATATTGATTATTAATTGAGTGGAAAAACAGCCTTGAGCTAAACGGCTTGGCTTTGTGTGGTGGAATTCTGCGAGCCGCCTGCGAGCGGAGCAAGGGTGGTGCAAAAAAGCTTTTGTAAAAAGCGTTTTGCAGCTACGTGTGGAGCTTAACGCAATGCAATGGAGTGAAGCGTAACAAAAGTAGGCTACCCAACTGCCGTAGGCTAAATAAAAAAATCAGCCGTTACCCGCAGCGACCAGCAGGCTCGCTAAATTATTGGTGACGGTGGATTGATAGCTGTTGAATGAAGAGTAACGTAATGAAACTGCTAGCAAGACAAAGTAGTCACCCATGAACGTAGAACGCAACGTGTGGAAATAAGCAAGTGACTGTAATACTGTTTGAAAAACTGTATTAAGGAACGGTAAGAACAAGGCTGCGAAGTGTAACGTAGCATTTATTTAGCCTTGTTATTATGCGTTTGAAACTAAGTGAGTAACGTAGTGAATACCGCTTTTCCTGTGAGGGTAGGACTGTGTGAGTGTTGTAGGGTTGCCTTAGATGTACTATTTTGGGTTGGGGTTAAAGAAAATAGTTACAACTAAATTTTAGATGTATCTTTAACTTACACTACTATACACTATGGTGCACTTTCTTTTATCTTTGAATTAATTATCTTAAAGCCAGCTACTTTTTTACTATTTACTCTAGAAGATGTAGATTCTGTCAGATACAGTTTTTTTAGCTCAGTTGCTTTGGCTTTTTTATAAATTCCAAGTTTATCATATATGGCTTGTAAGTCATTTTTGGCTCTTGTGTTTGATATAAACTGACCAGATTTATAATCAAGTAATTGCACTAATTTCCAGTCATGGTTTATGCTATGTTTTCTTAAAGTAAGTTCTTTTTGGATATCTGTTTTCCTATACTCTAGTGCTTTCATTTTATCTGCTCCTAGTACTTTAAAACCTTCCTCAATTAGTGGTTCAACTTCTTTAATCTCTATTCTCTTCATAGAAATTACACCATTTGGTATTTCTTTATATTCCAAGCATAAATCTTTAAATGATGGTACTTTACCTAGTCTAACTTTATTAAGTCCCTTTATCTCGATTCTCTGCTTAGATCTATATTGATAAGGAATAGAGTTGTTTGTAGTTGTTCCATTGGTAATCCCTTTCACTTTATCGGATTGAGATACATAGTAAGTTTTCTTGTGAGCAAGGAAGTTAAACATCTCATTATAAAGCATATTATCATTAGTGGATAGTATGCCAGAATCACTCTTACGTATAAACTTGTTACTTCTTAGGCCTTTATCTAGAGCCTCTTTTATTACAGAATTATCAGTTATGTTGTACAGTTTGACAGTATCTTTAGCTTGTTCTAGTTCATTCTTAATATTCTTCTCAAATTCTTCTTCACTTATATCTATATATTCACTATTGCTATACAACAACTCAACACTGTTTTTGGTTTTAGAATCTCTAACTCTACCTATTATCTGGGGTAGAATAGTAGTGATTTCTATTTTGGTGTGGTCTTTACTCCCATCTGTTACAATAATATTATGTGCATCCACGTCATAAATGTCACATCCCTCAAATGCAGTAGCAGTGTAAAAGTTTATCTTCTTTACAGGAGAGCCAACAGAGTTGATATAATAATCTTTACCTAAGTGTTTCTTTATGGTGTTGATATTAAAGTCTCTATATGAACAGACTATTCTCATATCATTAGGCACATCATACCCTCCCTTTTTCATAGTCCTAATAATGTTGCAAATACTATAAACAGAGTTTATAAAGATGTGAGCATTACCATTTCTTTCTCCTTTTAAGAAACTTATAGCTGTTAACGCAGCTACATCATGTATGCTTTTTTTATAATGACAGTAGTTTACTTTTACAGGCACTATCTTGTTCCATTTTATGGTAACTTTCTTAATCCCATTTAATGCAGGTAGTTGGTATTTATCAGGTACCGGAGTAGCAGTTCCAAAAACGTAGGATTTAAATTTAGGGAAGCTCTCCAGTACACTATCTATTGCATCTGGTCTAAAGATAGCAGAATCTAGTAGTTTATGTGATTCATCTACACATAGTTTCCAGTCTTTAATATCTCCCCTTTCTTCCAGAGAAGTAGCAACTTTACGTAAGCTGTCATATGTAACCATAATTTTATTGCCAGTATATTCAGCAATATCTTTAGCCTTAGCCCCATTAGAATGGATAGCTAATAACTTTATCCCTTTTTTCTTACACCACTCTTGCTTATTCTCAATAAGTGATATAAAAGGAACTGCTATCACATATTTAACATCATTCCCTAAAGCTACAGATGTCATTCCACAGCCTGTAAGTACTTTGTTTAGTATTGCATTATCAGGTAAATCTTCTATGAATTCACTTAGATATTCATGTTTTCCTGCGTCTATTATTACTTCTTGCATTTTACAACGTATTAAGATTTTTAAATGCCGAAGTGTTGGAATATTTTTCTTACCATCACTATTTTCTTCTTAAGGAAATTAGGGAAAAAAACTTTCCACTTTGATGCAAAAAAATAGCCAGTACTTCTAGCTCTGTTTCTATACTAGAATATAAGCAAATTGTTTCAGTTATGCAAGTAAAGGTTGTAAAAAGAGGAGCATTACACTCCTCTATTTATTTATTTCCACAAGTTTAACGGAATACTTTGTTACATACAGTTCTATTCATCTCATCAATGATAGAAAGGTCATAATCCTCTAAGTAGCAATTGGTAACACTAGCTCCGAAGCTATGACCTAGACTATGGCTTATTAACTCTTTTGAATAGCCTAGTTTCTGACATGCTGAGCCATGGGAATATCTAAATACATAAGTAGATAAATCTTCTGATATTTTTAACTCCTGACCAATTCTTTTAAGCCATTTGTTACATGTATCTCTTTTTTGCAAAATTAACCTAGGTAAGTTTGATTTAGACATCAGTTCTTCATTACTTAGGATTGGAAGCAATGTGTTTCTATTAGGGTCGGCATATCTCTTTAAAATGGCTTTGGTTTCTTTTAACAATTCAATGGAGTATAACTTTTTTGTCTTACTTCTTTTGTAGATAATACGATTGTGCTTTATATTATCTCCTGTCAGTAAAGCTAAGTCTGTAAAATTAATCCCACGCAACAGAAAGATTAATCTTCCATAATTCCAAGCATCCTCAAACTTATTATTACTTGGCACATATTTAAAAAAGCTTTGTAACTCTGTAATAGAAGCAACTCTCGGTTGAGTAGATTCCCTTTTGATTTTGTATTTTCTAAAAGGATATGAGTTAGCATCTACTAGGTCATGATTAATGGCAGAATTATATATACTCCGTAATGTTCTGTAATAAACTCCAATACTATTTACTTTTAATCCATTAGCTTTAAGTGTGGTTTCTATATCTATTAGCCACTTATAATTTATAGTTTCAAATGGAATGTTAAGTGGAGTAATTTTAAGTAAGCCTACTAAGGCAGATTCTAAGTTTCTGGCATTTCCAAAACGGTTTGCTTTCTTCATCCTCTCAATTTCTTTAATCCAAAATTCCTTTACAGTTCCATCAGTACTTTGTTGAGAACAGATGTGATTTTTCACATCCTGAATCAAACCACCTTCAGGGAATTTACGTTCATATTCTCTAATCCTATTGAGGAGATTTATTTCTTTCTCACGGATTCTATCTCCTAACAATTGTAGGTGAGCATTTTTAGGCTTAATTAAATTGTTGTTATAATCCCAATCAGATTTGTTACAAGAAAGACCAGTTGAAATGTCCCTAGATTGACCATTATAAGATAGTCTAAAAACTATTGGATGAGTACCGTCTTTCTTTGCTCTACGCTTATCACACGTAGCTTTAAGATTAATCATAGCTATAAGATTTATAGCTTTTTACTGTCAAAAAAATGTGCAGGTATTTTAGCAAAAAGATTGTATAAAACGGTCTTTTTTACGTCACAACGGAAAATGCCTGAAATGCAAAAACCCAGTAACATGCAATGTTACCGGGCTTTCTGCGTGGGCCCACCTGGGCTCGAACCAGGGACTTTCTGATTATGAGTCAGATACTCTAACCAGCTGAGTTATAGGCCCAGTTCTAAGTTCTTTAGAAACGGGCTGCAATTTTACGGAAATGTTATTGAATTACCAATATTTAATTTAATTATTTTTATTTGTAGTTTTGAAGGAAATATGCTACCAACAAACATCAAAAACATCATTTTAGACTTAGGCGGAGTGATTATCAATCTAGATACTCAACAACCTTTTAATGCTTTTAAAGAATTATTTGCCGATAATTATTCGGAAATAGAAGCTACTTTCACAACATTAAATTTATTCAACAATTTTGAAGAGGGAAAAGTTACTACTGAAGAATTTATTTTGTTTTTTCTTAATCGTCACTCTAATTTAACACCTGAAAAAGTTGTTGATATTTGGAACAGCATGTTGCTAGATATTCCCAAAGAAAGAATTGTGTTGATTAGAAAACTGGCTTTAAAATACAATGTGTTCTTACTGAGCAACACGAATGAAATTCACCTAACTAAAATTAACAACTACCTTTTTGAAACTTATGGAATAACCTCCATTAATTCATTATTTAAGAAAGCATATTTTTCTCATGAAGTTGGCTTTAGAAAACCAAATCCAGAAATTTTTAAACTCGTTTTAAACGAAAATAAATTAAATCCATCAGAAACATTATTTATTGACGATAGCATTGAACATATTCAGTTTGCCAACCAACTTGGTATAATTACAAAGCATTTAGTTGATGAATCTTTAAACGATTTTTTTAATGCATTCGACAAGATTTAGGTAATCTTTAAGTAAACACATGAAAAAGAAAATTAAGGAGTACTCCCCTCCTAGCCCCCTCTCTTCAAAAGAGAGGGGGAAAAGTTATCGGAAGATAACTTGGGGGTGAGTCAAAAAAAAAAAAAATATACATAAAAATACATGAAGATAAACAATAAACATTGCCAAACCATTTGGCTAAACGAAAATGATAATAAAATTGTTCAAGTATTTGACCAACGTTATTTTCCTCACGAAATAAAAGTGATGGACTTAACTTCTTCTGACGATGTATTTTTTGCTATAAAAGAAATGGTGGTTAGAGGCGCTCCACTTATTGGAGTAACTGCTGCTTATGGTGTTTATCTCATTTGTTTAGAAGCACAAAACAAAGAAAATCCTAACGAATACATTACCAATGCTTGCGAAAAACTAAGAGATGCCCGACCAACTGCAGTAAATTTAGATTGGGCAATTAACGAAATGTTGGCTGCCATTGAGGCAAAATCTACCATTGAAGAAAAAATAGCAGTTGCTTTAGAAAAAGCAAACGCTATTAAAAATGAAGACATTCAAACCTCCATTAAAATGGGAGAATTCGGGTTGAAAATTATAAAAGAAATTGCTCGTAAAAAAAATGGAGCTCCTGTAAATATTTTAACCCATTGCAATGCAGGTTGGCTAGCTACCATAGATTGGGGAACAGCTACTGCTCCAATTTACAAAGCATTTTTAGCAGGAATTGATGTACACGTATGGGTAGATGAAACCCGACCAAGAAACCAAGGTGCAAGTTTAACTGCTTTTGAATTAAATCAGCAAGGTGTAAAACATACTTTAATTGCAGATAATACCGGAGGACACTTAATGCAGCATGGTTTAGTAGACTTAGTAATTATTGGTACAGATAGAACCACCAAAAATGGAGATGTTGCCAACAAAATAGGCTCTTATTTAAAAGCTCTTGCTGCTTATGATAATAATATTCCCTTTTATGTTGCAGCTCCTTCATCATCCATAGATTTTTCTATTGCTGATGGCGTAAAAAACATACCTATTGAAACCCGTGATGAAAACGAAGTAAAATACATACAAGGATTACTAGATAATGAAATAAAATCTGTATTAATTTGTCCTGAAACAACACCCGCTATAAATTATGGTTTTGATGTAACTCCGGCAAGATTAATAACTGGTTTAATAACCGAAAGAGGTGTATGTGGTGCTTCTGAGGAAGAACTGAAAAAACTATTTCCCGAGAAATATTAATTTTATATTAATTATGACAAAAAAAATTGACGAAGGCTATATTAAATTCAATTGCGATTGGACATTTAAACCACTTCAAATAAACATTCCTGAAGATTTATTGGTTTATAGAGATAAACTACATGAACTAAAACTCATTGGTCATCTTGAAGACTTAAATATTGGCTATGGCAACATCAGTATAAAAACTGATGATGGAATAATCGTTTCTGGCACACAAACAGGCAATGTTTTTCCTATTAATAAAGAATCTTTTACACTGGTTAGCAATTACGAAATAACTAAAAACATTGTAGTTTGCGAAGGACCTGTTAAAGCATCATCTGAAACAATGACACACGCTGCTCTTTACGAAGTAGATGACAGCATAAAAGCCATAATTCACGTTCATAATAAAACAATGTGGAAAAAATTATTGCATAAATTTCCAACTACCAATGCAAAAACTGCCTATGGAACTCCTGAAATGGCTGAAGAAATAAGACGTGTTTTTAACGACTATAACTTCAATAAAACCTGTAATATTATAATTATGGCAGGACATGAAGATGGCATAATTTCATTTGGAAAAGATTTAAAAGAAGCATATAATATTCTTTTAAAACACTTTTAAGAATACAATAATACTTGCTAAATAGTTTTTTTTATCTTTATGTGTAAGTTACATTTGATTTTTAAAATTAATATACTAAAATAAGGCAACTAAATAAAAATTAGTTCGTCTGTGCTACATACTATATAAAACATTGAACTTACAAAAATGAAAAAAACACTCCTTTTAACCCTTTTTGTTATACTATTTAGTAACTCCTATTTTTCATCTACCCATTTTTACTCATTTTCTGGAAAAGAAATTACTATAGATTTTAAATCTAATTTAGAAGAAGTACTTAAAAACAAAAAAGAACTTTCATTTATTCTAATTGCAAATTTTACTGATGAAGAATTAAAAGCTTGGGAAAAACAAGTGAAATCTGATGAAAATGTAAAAGATATTAAAATAAGTAAATCTTCCGGAAATGAAGGCTGGGATGTTGTTTTAGTCCTACAAAATGAAATTAACAGAAGTAATGCTAAAATGCTTTTTTCTTTTTCTCTTAAAACTGATTATATAATTATTGGAAACGAAAAAATGTTATTTAATGTATTTGTTTCTAAGTACATACCAAATTAGTTTATAGGACACTAAAAAAACTATGATGTTTAGATTTATATTAGTTTTATCTCTCTTATTTACATTTATAGAAAGTTATTCTCAATCAACTTGTAACAATTCTGCACCATTTTGTACATCTACTGGTGTAAATTTTCCGGCATCAACAAATACAACAGCCCCTGTAGGGCCAGATTATGGATGTTTGGGCTCTCAACCAAATCCGGCTTGGTATTACTTAAATATTTCTACTGGCGGAAATATAGATATTACACTTACAAACAGCAATAATGTAGATATTGATTTTGCTGCGTGGGGACCTTTTGCTTCTCAAGCTGCCATGCAAGCAGCTGTTTGTGGAGGAAATAGTGGTAGTCCTATTGATTGTAGCTTTTCGGCTGCTGCCAATGAAATAGTAAATCTGCCTAATACTCAACCTGGCGAATGGTATATGTTACTTATTACCAATTTTTCTGGACAACCAACTAATATTACAGCCACTCAATCAGGTGGTTCTGGAGCAACCAACTGTGCTATTTTATGCAATATGACAGGCTTAACTGCTGTTCCAGGAGCTTGTAATCCGGCAAATAATCAATATGATGTTACTGGAACAATTAATGTTACAAATCCGCCAACTACAGGGACACTAACCATTACTAATTCTTGTGGAGGGAGTACAGTCGTCAATCCGCCTTTTGCCACAAGTATAAATTATACCATTCCTGGAGTTACAGCAAATGGTGCTAATTGTTCAATAACAGCTACTTTTTCTGCCGATCCAACTTGTACACTCACTCAAAACTATACTTCACCTGCACCATGTTCGGTAGTAAATTGCAACATCAACAACTTTACAGCAAATATTGGTGCTTGCGAACCAAACAATACTTATACTGTTAATGGAACGATTGATTTTACAACTGGTATCACAACTGATTCGCTTGTTATCACTATAAACGATGGAATTAACACCTATGACACTATTATTTACCCTCCCTATGTTTCTCCTGTGAATTGGAGTATTTCTGGAATGAACTCAAATGGAAACAACATTACAATTACAGCAACATTTGCAGCTGATCCAACTTGTACTATTTCTCTTAACTCTACTGCTCCTGCTGCTTGTGGTTGTGTTGCTCAAATTGGCAACTTTAATATAAACATGACAGGAAATGGAACAACCAACTATATTCTATGCTTTGGAGATCAAATTGATATTACTTCCAATATAGGCTATAACCCACCAGATATAGCTAATAACCCTCCTGGACCAGCTTACAATCCGGGGATAGGTTATTTAATATATAGCTGCCCACCAACAATAGGAACTGTACCTAGTAATGTTCCTCCTCATGATGATATAACAAATGACCCTTGTTTTGTTGGTGTTGCTGGATTTGGAGGTTCTTTTAGTAGTATTAACACCTTTGGACAACCTCCTTATGTAGGAACTTGGACGAATAATACTTTGTATTATGTTCCTATAACATTTTACGACACTGTAAGTAATACATATAGCTATGTAAATACTTCGATGCCTTGTTATGACATGGGCAATCCAATTGCGGTACAATATTTACCCCAAATTGTTTCTTCCAACCCTACTCCTAATTGTTTAGATAGCTCTTTTACCATTACTATAACTGGAGGTCTTCCTGCTATTAATGGTTCTAATTTTACTGCTTCTAATTTATCTCCCGCAAATGCAAGTTTTGTAAATACAACAACAACTAATGGAGGAACTATACAAATTAATGGCTTGTTAAATGGAGACATGTATAGTTTTGATGTGGTTGATGATAACGGTTGTCCTATCACTATTTCTGGTGGTCCATTTGTTGGGCTACCAAATGCTAATGCAGGAATTAATGACACCTCTTGTGTATTAACATACAATTTAAATGCTATACCCAGTATAGGAACAGGTAGCTGGTCAGGTCCCGCAGGCGTAGTATTTAATCCTGTTAATTCACCAACTGCAACAGTAACAGTTCCATCTGCAGGAACTTATAACTTTACGTGGACAGAAACCAATACTGCTGCTTGTGTTACAAGTGATGTAGTTACTATTACCTTTTCAAACCTTTCTGAAAGTACTGTTACTACTCCTTCAACTTGCTCTGCAAATGATGGAACTATAACTATAACTGCCATTGATGGTGTTTCTCCTTATCAATATAGTATTGATGGAGGTGTTACTTTTCAGGCGTCAAATACCTTTACTAACTTAGCTGCAAATACTTATACTATTGTTGTGAAAGATGCTGTTGGCTGTCAGGTTACCGCTTCTTATACTGTTAATAGCGTTGCAGGTCCAACTATTAATTCTTCTAATTTTACTGACCCGACATGTAACGGAGATTGTGATGGAACAGTTACGGTAACTGGTGCTTCTCCTGCTGGAGGAGAGCAATACAGCATTGATGGTATTAATTTCCAAGCAACAGGCACATTTAATAATTTATGTGCAGGAAATTACACAGTTACAATTAGTGACGCAAACTCATGTATTGATACCGTTTCTTTAACATTAACCGACCCAGATTCTGTAACTATAAATGCCTCAGATGTAACTATTTGTACAGGACAATCAGCTACACTTACAGCTACTGCTGGTGGTGGATCAGGAAGCCCTTATACTTACAATTGGAATAATGGAGCTTCAACATCCTCAAGTTACACCGTTTCTCCACCTGCAACAACAAGTTATCCTGTTTTTGCTGTTGATGGAAATGGTTGCACCTCGCCAACCATTAATGTTACCGTAACAGTTACACCTCCATTATCGGTTGTAGCTAGTCCTTCAGACACAAGCATTTGTCCAGGAGAATCTGTAATAATATATGCTACTCCTTTCTTTGGAAATGGCGGCCCTTACACTTATCAATGGAGTAATGGTTCGACAGATTCTAGTCAAGTAGTTTCTCCTACAACAACAACTGTTTACACCGTAACCTTAAACGATGGTTGTTCTCCTCCAACTACTGGAACTGTTACCATTAACATAATGCCATTACCACAAGTAAGCTTTACTGCCGATAAATTTGAAGCTTGTGAAACTCCTGTAGAAACTTTTACTTTTTACAACACTACAGATACCACTGGGGGGATGGTAAGTTCTTCTATTTGGGCTTTTGGTGATGGCAGTTCTGCTGTTGGAGATACTGTTACTCATGCGTACAATAATGCAGGAGCTTATGACGTAACGCTTACCATTACTTCTTCTGCTGCTGCAGGAGGATGTACTAATAGTGTAACTTATCCAAATTACATTACCATACATCAAAACCCCACTGCTGATTTTTACATGAAAGACAACCCAGCAAATATGCTAAATCCTACAGTAAGTTTTTACGACCAATCTTATTTTAATATTGTAGGTTGGGCTTGGGATATTGGCGGTTTAGATTCAAGTTATATACAAAATCCAACTTATGAACTCCCTGTAGATACCGGACATTATTCTATAACGCTTACGGTTATTGATGATAATGGATGTATGGGAACTATCACAAAAATATTAGAAGTAGAAGGAGAATTTGGTATTTACATTCCTAATGCCTTTACTCCTGATTTTGATTTCTTAAACGAAGGTTTTGGTCCGAAAGGTTTTGGCATTAGCGAAGTAAATTACTCGTTCTTTATTTTTGACAGATGGGGAGAAATCATTTTTGAATCACACACGCTTTTTGAACAATGGAATGGCACTTACAAAGGTAAATTCGTACAAAATGGTGTTTATGTTTGGAAACTCGAATTTCAAGATATTAACGGTAAAAAACATTCCAAAATTGGACATGTAAATGTGATTAGGTAACTAACTTATCCAAACAACTACCTTCTTGAAAAGTAATTTTTAGTTCTTTTTCTATCTTAGAAAAACTCAATAACTTACTTAGAATTCTTATTCATTAACTATTTTAATTATTTTTGGATAAAACGCTAACATATGAATTTTATTAAACTATTTTTTACAACCATATTAATTATTGTTTTTACAAGTGGTTTTGCTCAAATTATTCCCAACGGACAAATAGATAATATTGATGAGCTTTCTTTAAAAGAAACCACTTATACACTTACCAAAGATGGAATTAAATTAGCTACCGATATTTATTTACCTGTTTTTAGAGATTCTGTAACTACCGATATTCTTATTGGAGCATCTACTTACACCATTCAGTTAATTCCAAAAAATTCGCAGTTTGTAATTTTTGACACCAGTAATATTTCTGCTAATAATTTTAGCTTACCCATCATTTTTACACGAACTCCTTACAATAAAAATACGGATGATTTAGGTGGTAAAATATTTCCTTTTTTGGGTTATGGCTATGCGATGCAAGATATGCGAGGCAGGTACGATAGTGAAGGGGTTTACTTCCCCATGTACAGCGATTCTTGGCAAAAACATGATTATCATCCAACAATAGGAATCCCTATGGATGCTTATGCTACATCAAATCCTTCAAATGCATTAAATCACTCCGATGGTAGTGAAGCAATTTTTTATTTATCTGATAGCCTCTACAGAACTTTTGATGTTGATTTAGATGGCGTTAACGAGGTTTTTAAATATTCCAATGGAAATATTGGTATGTACGGAGCTTCTGCTTTAGGAAACTCACAATACCAAGCATTATCTAATATTCCGCATAGCATGGCTAATAATCCTATAAAATGCTTAATGCCAACTGTTGCCGCCAATGAGCATTATAATTCTACCTTATTTCATAATGGCGTTTACCGACATTCTTTATCCAACGGATGGATTACAGGACAAATGATGGATTTAAGCGATTCATTAGCAACTTACGACACTAGCTTAACCAATACTATTCATACTCCTGCAGATTATAGCTACGCTAACAAAGTAGATTTAACAAGTGATTTAATTGATTGGTTTGTGGTAAACGATAACAATTCTTTTCCTTCTGGAGCTCATCCAACTTCTCCTTTACGAGCGGATTTAGATGCTTCTTTTGCCCCTGTAAATGTTAACGGACAAACAGATGCTAACGGCACTCAATCCAGATATACTAACCTGAACAAACCAATCTATCATCTTACTGGTTGGTGGGATATTTTTATAAACGGACAAATTGAAACGTTTAATAAAGCCAGAAATACCAATCCTTCTTCTAATCAGAAATTAGTAGTTGGTCCGTGGACACACCAAACCATAGGTGCTAAAGCTGTTGGCGATGAAATTTATCCCGATAATGTTTTTGATGTATTGGGTTTTGACCTCAACATAGATACCGACAGTTTACTTACTGACAGCAACTTACTGAATGATATTTACGAATCTGAATTAATGAGTTGGTACAGAACACATTTAGGTGGCGAGCCTTACTTTTTTATTCCCGAATCAAATGATTGGCAACCATTAGGAGCTAATTTAATTAGGGTCCCATCCAAAAATTATATTATTCCTTACTATCAATTTTTAAATTATTTAGGTGGACAAACTCCTTTAAGCAACTTACCTATCGAAATTGATGATGGTAGCAACATTACTTCTTTATTTTATTCATTGCCAACACTCTCCCCTCCACTTTTAAATCTATCAAGACCTTTGGCACCTTACAACCCCAATCATTTCAATCAAATTAAAGATATACGATTGTATGTAACGGGTCCTTCTAATGACGCCCAAAACCCTAATACAGGAAATTATTGGTTAGAAACCGATTCCTTGCCTTTTACCAATGGTGTGGTGAAAGAAAAAATATATTTACATCAGAATTTAGATGCTGATACTATTGCTCCAACCAGCAATGAAGGTACATTAACGTATGTTGCCGACCCCAACAATCCTGTAATTACCATTGGTGGAAACAACATGATTCCTTCGGTTCCTGGAGGAGGAAAAAAATCTCAAGGTTCTATTAATGTTGCTGATCCGCTTTATGCTTCTTATACATTAAATCGGTCGGATGTAATTGCTTTTGAAACAGCTCCGCTTACAGATACCATGACAGTTATTGGTTTTCCTAGAGCTTCTCTTTATGCTAAAGGACACACTACCACTAACACAACAGCAAAAACAGATTTTGATTTAATGATTAGAATTATTGATGTTTATCCTGACGGTAGAGAAATGTTTATTACGGAAGGTGTTGTAAATGCTAAAGCTAGAGAATATGCTAAATCTATTTTTAATGGCAATCCAAATGATAATATTGTGCTTACCAATATCGACAACAATACTTTTTATCATTTTGAATTTGAAATGTTACCACTTGGTCATACTTTCGGAATCGGACATCAAATCAAATTTTTAATTAGCAGTAATAATTACCCAAAATACCAATCTAATCCTCATTTGCCTAATAATGCCAATCAGTTTTTTAGATGGGCTCCGGGAGACACCTTAGGGTATAACTACAATGGAAATTGGTTGTATGCTCAGCAAAGTCAGATTACGTTAGATTTTAATGCAGCTTTTCCATCTTATGTAGAACTTCCTAAAGTAACACAATTACCCAACAACATTAGTGAAATAACCATCAACAACCAATTTGAAATTTATCCTAACCCTGCTCAAAACCTAATTATTATTAATAGAACTGACAATAAAGCGGCTTCCATTGTCATTTATTCTTTATTGGGAAATATAAGCTATCAAAGCAATTTAAAGGATAACGAACTTTCTAAAATTATTGATATTAGTGATTTTGCTAACGGCATCTATTTTATTAGCATAAGCGATAATAATGGAATGAAAAACACGAAAAAGTTTGTGAAAAACTAGGCTTATTAAGAACCTATAAATAAATAACACCTAAATGAAATTTATCACTTACATATTGCTGCTTTTATTTATTACATCATGTTTAAATCCACAAAATAGAAAGGCTAAAATGATGGAGATAAACAGCAATAAAGTTTCAAATTGTTTAAAGGATAAATTTAATTCTTATGAAATTAATATTACTAAAACGTTCCATGATTATGAGAAGTACCTTTTAGAAACTAAAATTTTGAAAGACACTAATACTGAATCATATATAAATGCTTTTAATTATATTAGAGATAACTATACTCAAAAGACCCCATTATATGAATATACAGATAATTCCGTCCCTAAAGATACAATTATTGTAAATAATTACATAAGTTTTACTCAAAACTGTATGAATGAATTTGTTAAAGAAATGCAACAAATACAATCAGAATATGAAAACTCTGCTCTTTATGAATACAAACAGCAAATCAGTGATTTAATAAAAGATTTTATTCCATTACAAAGTGAAAAAGCTGAAAATTATAACTCAACAATTGATTCTAGTTATTTTCAAACTCAATTTTTCAAACACCTTGTTTTATCAATCATCTATACTGATGAATTTAATTTTAATGAAAAAAGAAAGCGAGATGCTCTAACTAAATTTATTATTACGATTACAGAAGACGAAATAATAAAAATTAACGGAGAAAAAATTTCTGCAAATAAACTTTCTGAATTTATCAATAATGAAAAAGAAAAATTTACAGATTATGAAAAAGAAAATTACATCGTAAAACTAAAAGTTGAAGCAAAAACTAAAATGGGAGTAGTTACAGATGTTAGAAATGAACTATGGAACTCAAATTCTTTAAACATTTATTTCTCTACTCTAAAAAAAAATGAATTATAATAAAAAAACTAAACCACCTCAGCAACAACAAAGGTAATTTCCTCCCGTAAGCACTAAGCTGAAGCGTTGACATTTTAGCAAAGGGCTTCTCTACTATCCATTTAATTTACAGAAATCGAAAAAATTACGAGGAGTAATTATTTCGGTTGAGGCATTAGGGTAGCTGTTGGTAAAAGCTTTACTGATTTTCGGATTTTTTTTACTATTCCATTTCATTTCGTAGGCAAAAAGTTCTCCCTTATTGTTTTCAATATAATCCACTTCGCTTTGGTTGTAGTTTCTCCAAAAAAATGATTGAATATCTGTGTTGTTCCAAGCATTCATTTTCATTCTATCGGAGATGATAAAATTTTCCCAAAGTAGCCCTTTGTCTTGTCGGGTGTTAAAATCATCAAAATTTCCAGTTATCGCATTTCTGATTCCATTGTCCCAAAAGTAAATTTTGCTCATTTTGGTTACTTCTTTTCGTGTGTTTGTGCTATAAGCGTTTAAACGGAAAATAACAAACGATTTTTCGAGTAAATCAATATAGCTTTCAATGGTTTCCGATTTTACTTTTAGTTGGTTAGCTAATTCGTTTATTGATACTTCCGAACAAATTTGGTGTGCCAATAATTTCAACAATTTATCTAACAATTCTGGCTTCCGAATATCTTTCCAAACTAACACGTCTTTATATAAATATTGATTGGCTAAATTTTTTAATAGCGTTTCGGCATCAGATTGGTAATTGTAAATATCAGGATAACAGCCATAAACCAAGTGAAAAGGCAATTTTTGTTCTACCTCAAAGGCAGATTTTCCATGGTACATTTCTGCTAATGAAAACGGGTACAAATGAAACAATAGATGTCTGCCAGTAAGTGGTTCGAAAATTCGTTCAGAAATATCTAATGCTGATGAACCTGTTGCAATAATTTGTGTTGATTTAAAATTATCGACCAACAATTTTAGCAATAAACCTGCATTCGGGATACGTTGTATTTCATCAATAACTACTACTTTATAATTTCCAATAACTCCTTTTAGGTCTTCTAAATTTAAATTCTCCAATCGTTCTCTTACAATGGTTTCATCGGCATTTAGCCAAAGCTTTTCTTTATTATCGACAAGCAAATTTTGTAATAAGGTAGTTTTTCCAACTTGCCGAGCACCAGTTAAAACCAATGCTTTATCTTTAAAAAGCCATTGCGTTAGTCTTTTTTCAGATATTCTAGTAATTAAATTCATGCTACAAAAGTACTAAAAATTCCAGTATAGTGGAAAAATTAGTATTAATATTTCCAGTATAATGTAAAAATTAATAGTTTTTAGGCAAATAAAAGAAAAGTACCCCCCTGCCGCAATCGTAATAAAGGTATGAAAAACACGAAAAAGTTTGTAAAAAACTAAACCACCTCTGCAACAACAAACGTACTTCCTCCAATAAAAATCATATCATTGGTAGTAGCATTTTTTTGAGCTGCTTTGTAAGCTGCTTCAACAGATGGAAAAGTTGTGCCTGACAAGCCAACTGCTGTTGCTTTTTCTGCTAAAGTATTTACGTCTAACGCTCTTGGTATGTTGGCTTGACAAAAATAATAAATCGCATTGTTGGGTAATAATTGAAGGATATTGGTAATGTCTTTATCGTTTACCACTCCCAATACAACATGCAGTTTTTCATAATCTTGCTCAGCTAATTGAGCTAATATTAACTTTATCCCTGCTTCATTATGTCCTGTATCGCAAACGGTTAGTGGTTGCTTATTTAATACTTGCCACCTTCCCATTAAGCCAGTATTGTTCACCACATTTAGCAAGCCTTTTTTGATATGGTTGGCTGCAATTTCCCAACCTAATTGTTGAAGAGTTTGAATAGTCGCCACTACTGTTTTTTTATTCTTTTGCTGATAGGCTCCTTTTAAATCGCTTTCATATTCTTGTGTGTGATGTTCATCTGCAAACTGTATGGAAGCATTCAATTGGTTGGCTTTTTCAATAAAAACGTGTTTTATTTCAGGCTGCGTTTCACCAATAACTACAGGAATAGTTGATTTAATTATTCCTGCTTTTTCAGCTGCAATTTTGGCTACGGTATCTCCTAAAAACTGCGTATGATCCATACTAATATTAGTAATTACTGCTACTTCAGGAGTAACTATATTGGTAGAATCGAGTCTGCCACCCAATCCGGTTTCAATAATAGCAATATCTACTTTTTGGTTAGCAAAATAATGAAACGCCAGTCCGACTGTCCATTCAAAAAAAGAAAGCTGTATTTTTTCAAATTCATTTTTATATTCCTCAACAAAGCCAATCACCTCACTTTCTGAAATCATTTCTCCTTTAATTTTTATACGCTCTCTAAAATCTTTTAAATGAGGAGAAGTGTAAAGTCCGACTTTATAACCTGCTTCTTGTAAAATAGATGCCAACATATGCGAAGTGGAGCCCTTACCATTCGTTCCAGCAATATGAACAGATTTGAATCGTTTTTCAGGATGATTCAATAACTCGCTTAAACGATACGTATTGTCAAGATTAGCTTTGTATGCCGCATTTCCAATACGTTGATACATGGGCAGCTGACCAAAAAGATAATCGAGTGTTTCGAGGTAGTTCATTAATTAACATCAATTTTTTGCAGAAAATACACTATCGTATTTAATCATAACACAAATTAAGTTCAAATTTCACTAATTCTCACAAATTAAAAACATCTTTGATGTTTTTTGTGTTCATTTATTTTCTCGTTCCATTAAGAAATTTGTGTAATCCGTGATAATTTGTGTGATAAAAGAAATTGTAGGTTGTTTACATCCACATTAATTAAGAATGTAAACAAAAGTCATAGTTCCTTTTTGTTCTGCTGGAGCGTCCGACTTTACATTGAAACGAGCTTCTAGTGCTGCTTCTTTAGAAATTTTATACAAGGTTGGATTGGTAGTGCTAGAACCCCTTGCTCCCGGTGTTGCTCTAATCACTTTTCCGTTTTTATCCACCACAATTTCTACTACTACTTTTCCATCTTCTTGTGTTGGATTATTAGGTTTTTTCACTTTTACCAACAACCTGTCTCCCAAAGAAAAGTCAATACCATTACCTGTTCCACCACCTGTGTAATTACTACTATTTGGGTCGCCATCAATTTCACCTTGGACTCCTGGCGTATTAGAAGTACCTTCATTTGTAGAATTATTGTTAGGATTATTCAACGCATCTAAAGCATTGGCTAGATTTTCATCTACTGTTTGCTCTGTTTGTTGCGTTGTTGTATTTTCGTTGGTAGTGGTAGTAGTATTTTGTGAAGCATTCATCTCCACGGATTCTTCAGTGGTTGTTAAGGCATTCTCTTGAGCCGAACTTGGTGTAGTTGTTTCGCTTGTTGTAGCATTTTCAGATGAAGACGCACTTTCTGTTGAAGAAGGTTGAACATCGCCCATTCCTTCATCGGTGGTGCCAAAATTAATGACCATTCCTCCTGCATTTTCCTCTGGTGGATCTTGATAAGTCATCCCAAATTGAATAAAAAGCAATAATAATAGTAAGTGAAACAAGATGGTTCCAATTACTCCGGCTCTACTATTTTTTTCTTGTAAGATTTCCATTTATGTTGCTTGATGCATTAATTTTATTTATTCCATAAATTATTTTGGCGATGTTGCCAATACCAATTTCAATTTATTTCTGTTGGCAATATCCATAATTACCACTACATTTTCTATAGGCACACTTTTTTCTGCATGCAATATAATACCCGGATTTTCTTCATTAGCCGTATGTGTTAGTAATTCTTTTTCTAATATACTTACATCCACTTCTGTTTTGTTCACATAATACTTTAAATCTTCAGAAATACTTACGTTTACCGTTTGTGGTCGAGGTCCAATAGGACTCATCGCTTTAGGTAAAATCACATCCAACGCATTAGGACTAATTAATGTAGATGCGATGATAAAAAACACCAACAACAAAAACACAATATCCGTCATACTCGACATATTGAAATTGGTGTTTACTTTATTTTTTGAACGTATAGCCATTTTGGTTAAAAGTTAAAGGTTTGAGGTTAAGCCCCCTCAATCCCCCGAAGGGGGAAGTTGGGTAACAGTTTGTTTTAATATTCTTTTTTCATTTTTTTCTTTTTGATTACCATGTGCGTTAGAAAAGCCCCTCCTTCGGAGGGGTTGGGGAGGCTATTAATTAGCCGGCTCATGTAAAATATCTAAAAACTCAGTTGTTCTTGCTTCCATTATAAACACAATTTTCTCCACTTTTGCTACCAAGGTATTATACCCAATATAGGCAACAATACCAACTATAAGTCCCGCAACGGTAGTTGTCATTGCTGTAAAAATTCCTTCCGAAAGTGTATTCAAATCAACACCTCCACCACCTTTAGACATTTCGTGAAAGACCAAAATCATCCCGATAACTGTTCCCAAGAAACCAATCATTGGTGCAGCACCAGAGATAGTTGCCAAGGTAGATAAGTTTTTTTCTAACTTGTTTAATTCTAATTTTCCAGTAGTTTCTACGGCTGTTCCAATATCGCTTAATGGTTTTCCAATTCTAGAAATTCCTTTCTCTATCATTTTAGCTACAGGCGAAGTATTAGATCTACAAAGCGATTTTGCTGCATCCATCTTGCCTTCATGTATAAAATCTTTAATTTGATTCATAAAGTTGGCATCTTCTTTACTTGCTGTTTTAATTGCAAAATAGCGTTCCACAATAATATAAACTGCCAGTATAGATAAAATCAACAGGGTTATCATTATAATTGCCCCACCTATACCACCGGAGCTTACCAATTCCCATATAGAAAGTGTTTTTTCTTCAGAAAATGCCTCCTGAACTACTGTTGATGTAGTATCAGCAGCTACATTAATTTGTAATAAAATATTATTCATCATAATTATAGATTTTTATAGTGCTAAAATACGGCTGTTTATAAGCTTAGCGATGGCTAAAAAATGTAATTTGTAAACAGCGAACTGTTAGCTTTTATTGTTCGGAATTTCTTAAAACTTATTAAAGACAGTTTTAAAATTAATAACAAACCTATAATCATCAAATAAAAGCACATAGTTACATAGAAATACATAGCTGTAAAAGATAATTATAGCACAACACATAGTGTCCCGATAAAATCGGGGCAAACTATCTGAAACTTATTTAGAACTTTTTGTTTGTTTAAAAAGCTATGTGGTTAAACTTTTTTATTTACGCTCGAACAATTGTATGAAAACAGTGGATGAATGCAGTTCATGAACAGGTTTATAACCTAAATATAAAGCGTCTAGTTCTGCATCACTAAAACCATTAAACACATTGGAGTAAAGTATATAGTTGTCTTTACCTATATTTTTTGGTTTGAATGAACGAATATCTTCTGCCATAAAAATGATAGCATGGTTTCCTAAAATTGGGAAATCTGCCCCTACTTCATGATATGGAATTTTATTAGCATCTAGATATTCATTCATCTCTAATTGCAAATTATAAAAGGGCAAATGAGCCAAACTAGCATCCCAACCTTGAGCAATTTTGTTAGGGTACACCCAGAAATTTCCTGCTAAAAGTGTAACGATCAATACTCCAAAAAGGCTCTTTTTAACTAATGAAGAATTTATGATTCTATCCAAATAATAACCAACTGCTAATAAAATCAATAAATATAAAGGCAATAAATATCTATGTCCGGTAAGTTGCTGATAATACAAAAATGGAATAATGAAAATGAAGGCACTAACTATTAACACTATTAATAAATGTAATGATGATGATTCTCTCAACAACTTTTTTCTATAAATTATTGCCATAACTAAAAGAGCCAATACTACCAACACTCTTCCAAAATCTACTATTCGCCAAGCAAAAATTCCTAGGTTATAAATTGCTCCGTTAAAATCATTTGTAATTCTACCTTCTTCCCAAGCAGAATTGGGATGCGACCAAAACCAACCTGTTGCACTATAATGATAAAAATGATAGGCTATAAAAAGTAAAAATGGAAAAGCATAAAACAATAATTTCATTAATAAAAGATGTAATGGAAAACCTCTAAAATGCTGTCTTCTCAATGAAAATATAAAGTCTATTAAGAAAATAGCAAATGCAGCAACAATTCCTCTCATACTAATTAAAAACAAGCCAATAAGAGCCAACATTAAAAGTGTTTTTCTATTTTCGAAAACAGCATTAAGTGCCAATAAAAAACAAAAAAGCAATACAATGTCGGGAGAAATCATTGCTGCCTGACTCAAAAAAGTAGGATCAATTAGCATCATTAACATTGTTAATACCAATACATAAGAAGTTCCTACAAACCGTTTTGCTAATACATAAACCTGATAAACTATTCCCAATAAAAATGGTAACATGGCAAAATGAGCTATTGCCAACGATTTACCAAAAAACTGCCACATTTTAGCTATGTACATTGCCAATAATGGCACATGCCCCGTATCAATCTGATTAGGAAGAATAAAAGAACGAAAATTATTTTCATAAAAAAAAGTTGCTGGAGCAGCAACTAAATTAATGGTATCCCAAAAAAAGAAATTATTGGAAACATAAGCCGTTAAGAGTATGAAAAACAGAAAAAATGGAATTAATATTTGAACCTTTCGACTAATCATTAAGTTTTTTTAAGGTCCAAAGATAACAATGTGAATGGTTATTTCTTTTTGAGTGCGTTAAAATTAAATCCTAATCCGAAAGAAATTCTTACTTCATTAAGTGATACTGGTTTATAATTAGACAAGTGCCTACCATGAACCAATCTACCATCTATAAACAAATGAAACCACTTAGAAGCATAATAATTAAAGCCAAAAACACTAGAAATTAAAGGACTAACACTTGTTCCTGAAGTAGTTTGAGGTAAATTATCTAACGATTTTTTAGAGCCATTAAAAGATTGCGACAAAGCCAAGCCAGGTTGAAAACCAAAGTAAGGGTTAAAATTATTACCCGTTTTAATGTGATAAGACGCTCCAGAAAATAGCTGATGGTTTTTATTTAATATATTTTCATCATTTTTTAAAAAATGAAACATATCTCCTCTTACAGAAATTTGCGAACTTACATAATATTCTAAATTCCCTGTAAGGAAAATATTAGTTTCATCCATACTCAACAATTTCCCAACACTTATTGTCCCTTGAAACCTTACCAACCCTTTATCTACAACATTATTTTTTTCTTGAGAGAAAACAATAATAGGTACGAAAAATAAAATAAAAACTAACTGTTTTACCATAGGTTTCCTAATTTAAAATTAACACTAATTGTAAATAACAAATGTCCCTCTAAAGTAGGATTATTATGATTTTCTTTTTCTATATGCAGTTCTTTTATCCCATCATGTTCATGAATATCCGTATGAATATCATTACCTAAATGAATCATATATTGGGCTCCAAATGAGACATCAAAATTATTTGTAATATTTAGATGTGTTCCTATCCCTAACTGAGTTGCAGAACTCAATCGAGACTGAGCATTATATACTGCTATATTTTCTGTTGTTTTAACAGGACTCACTTTAGTATAATCAAAACAATGTCCGGCTAAAATATAAGGGACAAGTTTTCCTTGAGTGTTTAAAGGGTAAAACATTACCGACCAGCCAATATGTCTATCATTTCTATACGCTAATCCATCAATATCTTCAGTAATAAAATCAGCAAACCATTCCGTATTTATTCTATTGCTAATTCGTATTCTAAATTGCCCCCCAAAACCAGTTCCCATATTGTTAGTACTACCAAAGGCACTTATTGTATTTCTAACGCCCAACTCAAACATTCCTGAAGCTTTTTTATCACCTGAAGGACGCATATCTTCCTGTGCATAAAAGGTTAATGGTAATAATAAGGCTATAAATAAAATGAATTTGCTCATATGTTTCAAAAATAATATAAATAACGCTTGTATTACTAAAAGATTATCTTGAAAGTATTTTTTGGCTCTACTAAACAAATAGACTGACTACTTTTGGAAAATAATCATTTAAACTTCTGAAAAATAGCTAGAGATACTTTCTTCCCAGACCCAAACACAAGCATTAAATAAAAATTAATTTTTTTAATTTTTGAAGGTTGTATTTTTTTATTTTATATTTGTTCTTTATTAGACATTTATATTATATGAAAAATACAACCTTTATATTTTTAGCCTTTTTTTCAACCTTCTTGTTTGTTGCTTGTGGCGATGACAACAATACAACAGATGAAAATCAAGAAGTAGTTCAATTAAAAGGACACGAAGAATTAGATCTAAACCAATGGGGTTTCCCAATGGCAATTATGGTTCCTGATGCTGAAAACCATGGTGAACCACAAGTTGTTTTAACCAATGGAGGTGCGTTAGAAATAGTGGTTGGCAATTCATTCGGAATAGAAATTATGTATGGAGAAGGAGATATTGAATTGCTAAAAATGGATTTAGAAGAAGACTTGGTTTTTGTTTCAGAAATTGTTTCCAATGAAGAAAATTTATTGATTTATAAGCAAGATATTCCTGAATCTGGAGTTAAAACGCAACACCATTTTTTTTATAAAGCAACTATCAACAATGATATATATGAAATTAGAGATTTACAAAGTGAGCAATTCGGAGAAAAAATGATTCAAGATATGATTAAAGCTGTAAAAACGCTAAGATATGTACCTGCCGCTTCAACAGCAAAAGATGCTTAATAAATTTGCTTTCATAGTTGTTACTTTATTTTTTTTAGCTTGTAGTTCTACCAAAAATGAACTGCCAGAGGGAATCCTTACCCATAAAGAATTTGTACCTATACTTACTGATGTTGAAATTGCTCAAGGCTATCTTAAAATTAAATCTTCTATAGACGATTCCTTGTTTAGAAGTAAAGCATTTCAAGAAAATCATTACCAACATATTTTTGAAAAGCACCGCATTACCGAAGAGCAATTCAATAACAACATCGCTTATTATTCTATGTTTCCAGAAAAAATGGAAAAAATCTATAATGATGTAATCATAGCTATTTCTCAAGAACAAGCTAATCATCATTAGTTTAGCCTGAGATAAGACAAACAAACATCAATCTTTAACCACATAGAAAAAAAGTCTATTATAGTTGTAAAAGATAGTTAGTCACCCCTTAAAAAGTATTCAACATATTGTTTGTTAATAAATTAGAT
>JAVVER010000029.1:0-28510 GCA_032251145.1 Vicingaceae bacterium
GTGGCAAATTTAACCACTTAGAAAACCATAAATTAATCAGTAGTCTTGATTTTTTGCTTCTTTTGTATCAAGACAAAAGAAGAGCAGACCTAATAAAATGTAAAGAAATTATTTAATTTCAAATTAGAGATTGCTTTAGAAGTTAAGTTCGAGAATCTTCCGACTTCTAACTTCCGACTTATTAGAGTTTTATTATCTTTGTAAGCATCAAAACACATTGGCATGTCAAATAGAAAAGTACAAATTGTTCCACCAGAGGAATTTAGTAATCTTAAACTTACAGAACGTAAAGAAAAAGCAGCTGGAATTCCTGCCTTAATTTCTTCTATGAAACACATAAGTGAAGAGCTAGGTATTTGGCAAGGCATTAAAGTACTAAACAAAATGAACCAAAAAGATGGTTTTGATTGTCCGGGTTGTGCTTGGCCCGATCCTGATGGCAAGCGTTCTTCCCTAGGAGAATATTGCGAAAATGGTGTGAAAGCCATAGCCGAAGAAGCTACCACTAAAAAAGTTACTCCCGAATTTTTTAAAAAACATAGCGTAGAAGAACTTAGTAAATGGACAGATTACGCTATCGGGAAAGCAGGAAGAATTACTGAACCAATGTACTTAAAAGAAGGAAGCTCTTATTACGAAACTATTTCTTGGGAAAAAGCTTTTGAGATTATAGGAAACAAACTCAACAGTCTTTCGTCACCTGATGAAGCTGTTTTTTATACTTCAGGACGAACAAGTAATGAAGCAGCTTATATGTACCAACTTTTTACTCGTCAGTTGGGTACCAATAATTTACCCGACTGCTCCAACATGTGCCACGAATCTAGTGGAACTGCTTTAAGCGAAACATTAGGTATTGGAAAAGGAAGTGTAACCTTAGAAGATTTACACATTGCTGAAGTTATAGTTGTTATGGGACAAAACCCAGGTACTAATCATCCTAGAATGCTTTCTGCTTTAGAAAAATGTAAAGAAAATGGTGGGAAAATTATCACCATCAACCCAATTCCTGAGGCGGGAAATAATGTTTTTATTGACCCTCAGAATCCTCTTTCTATTATTAAAGGTGGAGAGAAGGTTAATGATGTTTTCTTACAAGTAAAAATTAATGGTGATATCGCTTTGTTAAAAGCTGTGTTATACCTTATGTTAGAAGCAGAAAACAACCAGCCAGGAAAAGTTTTTGATTTAGATTTTATCAATAATCATTGTATAGATTATGATGAATTTATAAATGATATTAAGAACACAGATTTTGACAAAGCTATTGTTGAGAGCGGAATTAGTGAGACTGAAATAAGAGCTTTTGCCGAATTACTCATCGAAAAGAAAAAAATTATTGTTTGCTGGGCAATGGGGTTAACTCAACACAAAAATGCAGTAAATACTATTAGAGAGGTAGTAAATCTTTTATTAGTAAAAGGAAGCATAGGAAAACCCGGAGCAGGCACTTGTCCTGTTAGGGGACATAGTAATGTGCAAGGCGACAGAACCATGGGTATTTGGGAAAAACCTAATCCTGATTTCTTAACTAAATTAGAGGAACATTTTTCTATACAATGCCCAAAAGAAGATGGTTATGATGCCGTTGAAGCTATTAAAGCCTTGCATGAAAATAAAGTGAGGGTTTTTATGGCTATGGGAGGGAATTTTATTTCTGCTACTCCCGATAGTGAATACACAGGAAAAGCCATGCAAAATTGCGATTTAACAATACAAGTTTCTACCAAACTTAACCGTTCTCATTTGGTTACAGGCAAAGAAGCACTAATTCTTCCCTGTATTTCTCGTTCTGAAACAGATATACAAGCCACAGGAAAACAATTTATTACCGTTGAAAATTCTATGGGAATTGTACACAAAAGCAAAGGAAGTTTTGAGCCTGCATCGCCACATTTACAAAGTGAACATGCTATTATTGCAGGAATTGCAAATGCTACTTTTAAAAACAGCCCCATCAATTGGACAGCCATGAAAGATGATTATAATGTAATAAGAAACCACATTGCAGCAACTATTCCCGGTTTTGAAAACTTTAATGAAAAAGTGCAACAACCTAGTGGCTTCTATTTGCCTAATGGTGCCAGAGAACGAAATTTTAGTCTGCCCGACAAAAAAGCAAAATTTACCATTAATCCCTTAGTAGAGAACAAAGTGGCTAAAGGCAATTTTATTATGATGACCATAAGAACTCATGATCAATACAACACTACTATTTATGGTATGGATGATAGATACAGAGGAATCATCAATGAAAGAAGAGTAATCTTAATGAACGAAACAGACATCAAAGAAAGTAACTTGAAAGCGGAACAAATTGTTCATCTAACCAGCTTTTTTAATGGAGAAGAACGTGTTGCTCGCAATTTTAAAATTGTTCCTTACAACATTGCAAAAGGTTGTATTGCCACTTACTTCCCTGAAACAAATGTATTGGTTCCTATAAATAGTGTTGCTGATAAAAGTAATACGCCAGTTTCTAAGTTTATTGAAGTAGCTATAATTAGGAGTACTTAGAGTTATGAGTACTTAGAGTTATGAGTACTTAGAGTTATGAGTACTTAGAGTTATGAGTACTTATAGTACTTATAAGTGCCTTGAGTATTTTGGAGTTGGTTGAGTAATATTTTACTACCTTTGGTAGTGCAAATTTTGAAAATAATTTTAAAGTTGTGATGAATGGTAAAATTGTTAAAAACAACAGTGATAACAATTACTCGACATATCCGAGTAACTGGTTGGGAGTAAGGGGATAAATACAAAGATATTTGAATAAGTAGAAAACTCCAAGAAGAACAAAATGATATCGAAAAAATACTAACACTAAAAACAAACCTGAATGAAAAAAATACTAATTATATTATTCTCAATTCCTTCACTATTATTCGCACAACAAGATTCTATATTTTATGATACTGGTGAATTAATGAATATTTCATACTTAAATGAATCTGGAGTTATAAAATCAAGAACTTATTTTTATAAAACAGGTGAATTTAAAGGAGAGTCTTACTATGATAATCAAGGTGTTTTACTTGATGGATATACATTAAATACTAGTGGAGACACAATTGACAAAAGCGATATACCTCTATTCAAAAAACAGCCAAAAATGAATTTAAACGATATTAAATGGAAAAAGAAAAAATCTGGAATATCAATATTTATAGAAAAAAAGGGCGATGGAAAAAAAATAGAAAAAGGTGATGAAGTTGAAGTATGGTATATTGGCTACTTTGAAGATGGTTCTCAATTTGACAATAGTGATATCACTAATTATAAACTCAATTTCATAATTGGATCTGGGTTGATGCTTAAAAGTTTTGAAGATGGTTTGTTAGAATTTAAAGATGGAAGTTCTGGATATATTTTTATTCCTTATAAACTTGGATACGGAAATAAGGTTGCAGGAAACCTACCTGCAAAATCAAATCTAATATACTATGTTAAACCAACAATAAAAAATAAGTAACAATAGCTTACTTATTCAAACGCTTGGCTGTACCGAGTGAGTAATATTTTACTACCTTTGGTAGTGCAAATTTTGAAAGTAATTTTATAGTTGATAGATGGTAAAGTTGTTAAAAACAAAATTAATAACAATCACTCGGCACAGCCGAGCGACTGGAGGAGCCTTTACTTTGCATTTTATAAAAATTCCTAAAACTGGTTGTTCTCTACTTTTCAATACTTAATTTGTATCCAACGCATTAGATACTTGTCGTAAACTTCATAAAAAGGTTGTGCTACACCAGTATTATGAAACAACATTTCTTTAGTAATTAGTGCTTCTAAACTTCTGGTAACCGTAGATGGTGTTCCTAATTGATGTGTATTAATAAATTTTTTTGCATTGGGTTGATACACTTTTGTCTCTTTACCTACAGCAATTAAAAACTTCCATTGCGATTCGGTTAATAAGTTTTTGTATTGAAAAAAAGTAGGTTCATTCAGTTTTAATATTGTTTGTGCAGCAATTTTTGCTTCTTCTATTCCATTATTATTTTTATTTAGAGCAAATAAGGTGTAACAAAAATATTGAGTGTAAAAGGTATGCAATTGAGTCCAATCGCAAATAAAATTTAAACATTCATCATTAATTGTTCTACCTGCATTATTAAAATGTTTTTTGATGAATTTTTTATATTCAGTTTCTGAAATAGCTTCCATACTCATATTAGTACAACTTGCAAAAAATGGTCGTTTGGCAGAATTAAATATTTCGTGCATCATTTTTTGATTGCTGCCACAAAAAATAAAGGAAGTGTTTTTAAGCTGCTGCATATACGTTCTTAAAAGAGCTTCGGTATTTTTTTCGGGATACGTTAATATTTGCTGAAACTCATCAATGGCAAATACTATTTTAATGTTTTGGTTATCTAAAAAGCTTAAAATATTACCTATAGTGTTATTTTTTTGTTCGTTAGTATTTAAGGTTAAACTTAATGAAGGACTTCCTGTAAGTTCATCAAAACTAATTACTGGTCTAAATCGTTGGAACAATTCCATTATTTTTTTACCCAAGGTTTTTTGTGGGGGAAAAGCATTATAAACTGCTGTAGCTATATGGTTGGTAAATTCCGTTAAATTATTGGTAGCTAAAACATCTGCATACACGCAAACCATGTTGGTATTATTTCTATGTTTATAAAAAAGGTGGTGTAATAAACCTGTTTTTCCTAATCTGCGTTTTGCAAATAAAGTAACATTTACACCATTAGCCATGTATTCAGTTAATTGCTTGGTTTCTTCTCTTCTATCACAAAAGAATTTCGAACCTCGGTATATTTTCCCATAAAAGGGATTGTTTTTATCTTCCATGCAACAAAAATAAGAATAAAAAAATAATTACGCAAAATGTGTAACACAAAATGTGTAACACAAAATGTATATAGCATTGTAATTTAAATATTGGTAAAAAGATATCTTCTATTCACTATACCTAATCAAACACCTAGAGAATTTCTTATTTTTGTAAAAAAAACCAAAATCCTAACATGAAAAAGATCTTAATAAAAAATATCAAACAACTTATTCAGGTAGAAACAACCCCAAAAGAAAAAGTAGTTGGTAAAGAAATGGCAACCCTTAATACTTTAAAAAATGCATGGTTAGCCATAGAAGGAGATAGAATAATTGCTTTTGGTTCTATGGACAACTGGGGTGGAATTACAGATTGGTCTAATTTAGAGGTAATTGATGCTAGCGACAAAGTGGTGATGCCTACTTTTTGCGACTCTCACACGCATATCGTTTTTGCTGCTACCAGAGAAAGTGAGTTTGTAGATAGAATTAACGGACTTACTTACGAAGAAATTGCTGCTAAAGGTGGAGGTATTTTAAACTCTGCTAAAAAATTACAAGCCGCCACAGAAAATGAATTGTTTGACGCTGCTCTTCACAGAATAAATGAAGTAATTAGCACCGGAACAGGAGCTATAGAAATTAAAAGCGGCTACGGACTAACGGTAGAAAGTGAACTAAAAATGTTACGCGTAATTAAAAGACTAAAGGCAGCTTGTCCTGTTACCATAAAAGCAACTTTTTTAGGAGCTCATGCACTACCTACAACTTTTAAAGAAAACAGAAATGGATATATAGATAGTATTATAAATGAAATGCTACCTATTATAAAAGAAGAAAACTTAGCCGATTATATTGATGTTTTTTGTGAAAAAAATTATTTCACTCCCGAAGAAACAGAAAGAATTATTCAGGCAGGAATAAAACAAGGGTTAACTCCCAAAATACACGTTAACCAATTTAATTCTATTGGAGGAATTCAGGTGGGAATTAAAAACAATGCGTTATCTGTTGACCATTTAGAAGTAATGACTGAACAAGACATTAAAGATTTAGCCAATTCATCCACCATGCCGACCTTACTTCCATCTTGCTCTTTCTTTTTAAACATTCCTTATGCTCCTGCAAGAGAACTTATTAAAAACAACCTTCCTGTTTGTTTAGCTACAGATTACAACCCTGGTTCTACACCTTCAGGAAACATGCCCTTTGTACTTTCATTGGCTTGTATAAAATTAAGAATGACTCCCGAAGAAGCGATAAATGCAGCTACCATAAACGGAGCTTATGCCATGAATTTGAGTAAAGAGTTGGGCAGTATAGCTGTTGGCAAAAAAGCTAACCTTATTATTACAAAAGCAATTCCTTCTTTCCACCATATACCTTACGCTTTTGGCTCTAATCCGGTTGAAACTGTTATTTTAAATGGCGAAAAAGTAAGTTTTTAATCCAAAATTCCTCTTTTTAAGATTCCAATAATTTAGGTATTTCCGATAACTTTTTAAGTGAATTATTGTTAATTTTATGACCGATAATTACTTAAAACTCTATCCATGCAAAAAATCTTATCTATTTTAATAGCTGTTGTCATTACTTTTTCATCAGCTTTTGCTAACGATGATGCTAATATCTTTACAGGAAATGAAGCTCATCAAATCGCAGCAAACTCCAACTTAATCAGAATTAAAAATTTTACTACTGTTCCTAATTATGTTCAGTTTGTAAACGGAAAAGAACTTCCTTTAGCAAAACTTGAAAGTTGGTTAAGACAATATTACCAAACCGATGACAATTATGGTTTAAAATTGTTAAACACTTATGAAGATGATTTAGGTTATACTCACTATAGATACCAACAAACCATTAATGGAATTCCTGTAAAATTAGCGATGTTTATAGCTCATACTAAAAATGGACTTATCTACTCTATGAATGGAGAATTGTTTGATAATACCAATGCTCCATCTAAAAACTCAATAGCAGAAAGTACTGCTTTATACAAAGCACTTAATCATATTAATGCCGATTTATATAAATGGGAAATTGCTGAAGCAGAAAATCATTTAAAATGGGAACAAAATGACCCAAACGCTACTTATTATCCTAAAGGAGAACTGGTTTATATCAACGAAAGTGGAAATGTTTCCAATGCACTTAAATTGGCTTATGTATTTAATGTTTATGCTCAAGAACCTTTAAGTAGAAGGGAAATTTATGTTGATGCTACCAATGGAACTGTTATTTGGGAAGAAAGCAAATTACACGATGTTGACGTTGTTGGTACAGCCGCTACAGGTTATAGTGGAACAAAAACAATGACTTCTGATTTTACAGGCACTAACTATAGATTAAGAGAAACAGGAAGAGGAAATGGCATTAGAACATTTAACTGTAACAATACCACAAATTATTCAAACACTGATTTTACAAATGCTACAGCCAACTGGACAACATTTAATCCAGCTGTTGATGTTTATGCTACTGATGCCCATTGGGGTGCAGAAATGACTTACGATTACTTTTTTCTTGAACATGGAAGAAATAGTATTGATAATAATGGTTTTCAACTAAACAGTTATGTTCATTACGACAACAACTTTTTTAATGCTTTTTGGGATGGACAAAGAATGACTTATGGAGATGGTAACAACAATGCTACACCGCTAACATCAATTGATATAGCTGGACATGAAATTACTCACGGACTTACTACTTTTACTGCCAATTTAGTTTACCAAGCAGAATCTGGAGCATTAAACGAATCTTTTAGTGACATCTTTGGAAATAGTATTGAAATATATGCTCGTCCAACTCAAAATAGCTGGGAATTAGGTGAAGATTTAGGAATAGTAATAAGAAATATGCAAAACCCCAAAGCACAAGGAGACCCTGATACTTATTTTGGACAAAATTGGGCTTCATTAACAGGTGGCGATAATGGTGGTGTTCATACCAATAGTGGAGTCCAAAACTTTTGGTATTATTTATTAACAGTTGGAGGTTCAGGGACAAACGATAATAACGATAGCTATAATGTTACAGCATTAGGATTAGTAAAAGCTGGAAAAATAGCTTATAGAAATTTAGTAGTTTATTTAACAACCTCATCAAAATATGCTGACGCTCGTTTCTTTTCTATACAATCTGCTGTTGATTTATATGGTGGTTGTTCTCCCGAAGTTGAATCTACCACAAATGCTTGGTATGCTGTTGGGGTAGGTGGTCCTTATTCTCCATTTACAGTTAGTGATTTTAATACTTCAATCACTACTTCATGTGTAGCTCCTTTTACTGTAACTTTTAACAATACAAGTATTAATGGAAGTACATTTCAATGGAGCTTTGGAGATGGAAACACCAGTACACAAACTAGTCCTACTCACACTTATACAACAAACGGAACGTATAATGTTACGTTAATTGCTGATGGTGGGGCTACTTGTGGAAAAGATACTACAGTTAAAAATGCTTATATTACAATAGACAATAATTTACCTTGTATTATTACTTTACCAGCAAATGGTTCAGCAGCTACACAAACAGCATGTACTGGAACTATTTTCGATAGTGGCGGACCAAATGGAAATTATGGAGCAAATGAAACTTCAGTAATTACCATTTCACCAATTGGAGCTGCCGATGTAACACTTAATTTTATCAGTTTTGATATTGAAGCTGGACAAGGAACTACTTGTAATTATGATTACCTAAACGTTTACGATGGAGCAAGCACAGGTGCTACTTTAATTGGAACATATTGCAACAACAATGTACCAACAACAATAACCTCTTCAGGAGGTTCTATAACCATAGAATTTTCTTCTGATGGTGGAGTTGAAGATGCAGGGTTTGAAATAAGTTGGTCTTGTAACCTATCAAACGTTGCTCCTGTTGCTAATTTTACATCAAATGTTGATAGCACTTGCACTGGAGAAGTACAATTTACAGATATTTCAGCCAACGGACCTACAAGTTGGTTTTGGGATTTTGGAGATGGAAATAATTCCTCCCTCCAACATCCTAATCATACTTATGCTACATCTGGAATTTATACCGTACAGCTAACTGCTACAAATGCAATTGGTAATAATGTGGTAACCAAAACGAATTATATAAATGTTAATTTGCCTTTAAACCCTTCTGTAATAGGTGATGCTATTTGTGAAAATAGTGTTGCTAACCTTTCTGCATCAGGAAGTGGAACATTAAATTGGTACAATGTTGCTACCGGAGGAACTATTATCAATACTGGGACAAGTTATACAACTCCTGTATTATCTACAACAACTACTTATTATGTTGAAGATGCTATCACCTCCCCTACTCTAACTATGGGAAAACCAAATAACTCAGGTGGTGGAGCTAATTTTAATACGCAACAACATTTATTGTTTGATGTTTATGCTCCAATGGAAATTATTGAAGTAGATGTATATTCAAATACTGCAGGTAATAGAACGATAGAATTAAGAAACAGTAATAATGTACTTATTGCTACAACTACTGTAAATATTCCTACAGGACAATTTACTGTACCATTAAACTTTAATGTAATGCCTGGTACTGATTACCAATTAAGACTTGCTAATGGTTCTGCTATAAACCTTTACAGAAATGACGGAGGAGTTAATTATCCTTATACTTTAAGTGGTATGGGATCTATAACCAGAAGCACTGCTGGAACCAATGGTGGTTTATCGCATTATTACTTCTTCTACAATTGGAAAGTAAAAGCACCTGATTGCATTAGTGGAAGAGAGGCGGTAACTGCAACAGTAAACACTTGTACTGATATTGATGAATTGCAACAAAATAATGGTATTAATGCTTTCTTTAATGCAACACAAAACGAACTTAAAGTAGAAATTAAGAAAATTCCTACAGGAAATTACAATACTACTGTAATAAATTCCTTAGGGCAAGTAATTGTTATCAAAACCATTACTGTTGGTAGCGATAATCAAATTGAAAAACTTAATTTAAATAACGCTGCTAAAGGCGTTTACTTTATTAAAATTACCAATGATAATGGCTTTAGTTTCTCTTCTAAATTTATTAAACCTTAACTTTTATACTAATATAAAAAAGCCCGAAATATTTAATATTTCGGGCTTTTCTTTTAGACTATGATAGTTTTGTGAAAGCTAATTACCCTACTCTACTTCCTATAATAATTACGTCATCTATTTGCTCCAAACTACCTTTCCAATCGGTAAATGTTTTTTGAAGTATTTCTTTTTGCACTTCCATCGATTGATTGTTAATAGCCAACAACAATTCCTTAAACTGTTTGTAACGAAATTTCTTTCCATGAGTACCGCCAAACTGATCGGCAAAGCCATCGGAAAATAAATATACGGTGTCTCCTTCATGTAGTTTGAATGTGTGATTGGTAAATTTATTTAACTCATCTGTATAATTACCTATCGGGAATCTATCTGCTTTAACTTCATAAAGCTTTAAACCTGTTTCACTTTCCATATTTACCTCTGCACCTTCAATATTGTGATCAGAAATAATATATAAAGGATTGTAAGCTCCAGCAAATTCTAACTCTTTAGTTTGTGTATTAAAAACACAAAGTGAAATGTCCATTCCGTCTTTAATGTTAGTTTGCTCAGCACTTTGTCGTAAGGTTTCTGAAACACCTTTGTTTAAATAATTCAAAATTTCGGCTGGCGAAGTTACATGGTATTCACCAACAATTTTATCCAACAAATTATGTCCTACAATACTCATGAAAGCCCCTGGTACACCATGCCCTGTGCAATCTGCGGCTGCAAAGAAAACAACAGCCCCTCCTTCGGAGGGATTGGGGAGGATTTGCATCCAATAAAAATCACCACTAACAATATCTTTAGGATTAAACAATACAAAGGTGTTTTTTAGAGATTGAGAAAATTCCTCTTCTGAGGGTAAAATAGCATCCTGAATTCGCTTTGCATAATTGATACTATCAATAATATCCTTATTCTTCATTTCAATTTCTTCACTTTTTTGAACCACTTCGGCAGTACGTTCTTTTACTTTTTCTTCTAGTACTTGCTTTTCCTTAATCAGTGCTTTTTCTCTGAATTTTATTACCACAATAATACTAACCACAAGAATTACAACACATAAAGCAATAAACCACCATTGTTGCCAGAATGGAGGTGTAATTACAAAACTATAGGTTGTTGGTGTGGTATTCCAAACTCCGTTATTATTAGAAGCAACTACCTTAAAGGTATATTTTCCAGGAGGTAATGGCGAATAAGTAACAAATGTTTGTTTGGTCGCTGGTCGCCAATCTTCATCTAACCCTTCTAACATGTATTTGTAATTTACCGCTTCGGGGTTAGTCATACAAATACTGTTATAATAAAAAGCAACCGCCTTTTCTCTATAACTCAACTCCATCTCATCTACTAAAGCTCTTTCTTCTAGGTTTACCATCAATTTATTAATGAAGGTAATGGGTTCTAACAAATTTTGTTGCTCGTACTTTTTATTTAGATGTATTAAGCCTTCAATAGTTCCAAACCATAAATCGCCAACATTATCTTTATACGTTGCATTTAATTTGGATTCAATTCCTTTATACCCCATTTTGTTGGTATAAGTATAAAATTGTTGTTCTTTTTTATCGTATTTGTTCAACCCTTTGTTGGTTCCTATCCATACATTTTGTTCATTATCTATATTTATGAATGAAATGTAATTAGAAAGCATACCTTCTGCCACAGTAATTTCTTGTATAATTTCTTTACCATTAAAAACCAAAATACCTTTTCCGTCTGTTCCTATCCAAAGGTTTCCTGCATTATCCTCTATCATACAAACAGCGGTAAACTGTTTTTCTAATTTTACCTTTTGAATTTCAGCTCCATCAATTTTGCTCAATCCTTTATCTTTTGCCCCCACCCACAACACATTATTTTTATCTGTGTATAAACAAGAAATATCATTTCCTGCCAAACCGTGAGATTGAGAAAGTCTGTCTGCCAACTGATTATCAACTTCATAATAGACTAAGCCATCTGTTGTGCCTACCCATAAATTATTAGATTTATCTACTTCCAACGCAGTAATAAATGGCTGACTCATAAAAGCATTAATGCGATAAATACTTTCAAATCTTTTGCTTTTAGCATTGTATTTTAACATTCCTCCACCCCAAGTTCCTATCCATAAATTGTCTTTTTTATCTTTTTTAATAAAGCGGATATCGGTATAAAACAATCCGTTTTTCTCATTGAATTGCTGTTTCAATGTTAGTTTATCGTTTGTTTTACTAAAAACACTTATTCCACTATTCGTCCCTACCCAAATACTACCCTCTTTATCTTGCTCTATGGCTTTTGTTTGCTCGCTTAATAATCCTTGATTTTCTCCATAACTTACTAATTGAAAGCCTTTAAAAATCAATAATCCAGTTTCTTTGCTTCCTATTAATAAATTACTTTCTCTATCCACCGCAAAACACCTAATGTTATCGTCAGGTAACCCTTTATTTTTATTAATAGTTATAATTTGTTCTTCATTTATCATGGATATTCCTCCTCCCCAAGTGCCAATCCAACAATTCCCTTTAAAATCTTCGGTAATGGCTGTTATCCAATTAGAAGCTATGCCATCCCGCATAAAATCATAAATCTTAAATTCGTGTGCTGCTGTATATCGGTACAGACCTCCATTGTATGTTCCCAACCATAAATCGCCATTACTTGCCTCATACATGCAAGTAATTTGAAAGTAGTTAGACATTCCTTCTATCAGAAAATTGCTGAAAGCATCTTTTTGAACTTGATATTGCTTTATACCTACATCGGTAACAAAACACAAGTTGCCATTTTTCAAACTCAATACCTGATAGATAATATCACTTAAACCATCCTGACCTTTATATTGTTTGATTTTTAGGGAATCTTTATTGGTTTCATAAGGATTAACAACCTGAATAGCTCCTTCTCTATAAGTACCTATCCACAGATTACCATTTTGAGTAAACGAAAACGAAGTTATATCTGCCTTAAAATTAAAAACAATACTTACTTTTCCTTGTTGAATTAAAGATACTCCACCGCCTTCATGCCCCACCCATAAATTCCCCAAGGTATCTAATGCTAACGATTTTACTCCGCCCTCTGCCAAACCATCTTCGGTAGAAAAATTGGTAAACTCCTTACCATCAAAAGCAGAAAGTCCACTTGCTGTACCCAACCAAAGTTTACCTTTTTTATCCTGAGTTATGGCATAGACTCCAGATTGAGCTAACCCTTCTTTCACACTATAATTATCGAAATGATAATGTTGGGCAGAAACTGTTTTAACTATTGTAAAAAGCATTAACAATAATACAACATGAAGGTATGAACTTTTTAAACCCATTTATTTCTTAATAAAAAAGAAAGTTCCATCTTCATCTTCCAACCCGGCAATTTTACCAAACTTAGGTGCTTGTTTAGCTCCGCTTTGACTTACCGCAGTTTTCACTTTAGTTACAATAGTTTCTATAGGAATACATGCATCTGGATTTCCCGAAAGGGTAGCTGCAAAAGTTTTAGTAAACTGAGAGTTATCAGAAGCTAACTCATAACCAGCTGATGAAAAAACCTGAGATGATTTGAATTTTGTTGCTTTCCAATCATTACAGCTTTTCTCGGTTGTTGTAGAACGCATTGCCTGATAAAAAGAAGGACCTGATTCGCACGCATCGGTAATAACCAAAGTATGCGTAATTTCTTTGGAGTAAGACTGCATAGAAGCTTTTAAGTTATTAATATTAAAATAAGTAAACTCATCATCTCTTTTAGCATCTGTTGGAATCCAGTAACCTGTTTCGTTGATAAATTTTCCATGTCCAGCATACCAAACCATCAACGAATTTACTTTGTTACTTCTTACCAAATCTCTTAATTCTATAGAGAAAAATCGTTCTAATTGCGCTTTGGTCATGTCTTTTTTATGAATAACATTATTAATTTTATACTTGGCAAAAGCAGATTTCATCATAGTTACATCTTTAGCAGGTCCATCTAAACTAGCAAAAGATTGATACTTGGAATTTTCAATAAAAATTACCCACGTTTTTCCCATAGGGTTATCTGCTAACAAAGCTGCATTTTCTCTATTTAAGGTAAATTCTTTTTCGGTTTTATTTCCATATTCATCTTCAGAAGTAACAATAAAGCTGGTTTTGTTCATAATGTTAATAGTCATAGAAAATTTAGGATTTTTCTCTTGCGTGTTGAAACTTGCTGTTACTCCATCAATAAAAATACTTTTTATTAAACTTTCATCTTTTATTAACCCTTCAATATACAATGAAGGATCATCAGCATCCAAATAAATAGTTCCATCGTCAGAAGCATAAGGAGCTAACAATTGTACAACAGGAGCATTTACTTCTGTTTCAATAAATTCAAACACCCATGTTTCAGAATTTTGATACACATCAAAAACAGTAATAGATACATTTTTTAATTCGGCAATATCCAACTCTATATCAAAAATTGGGTTTAACGAATCTTTACTGAAATTAGCATCCTTACCATTTACTTTAACAAAACCAATTAAGCTGGCATCTTTAACCTTACCTTTAAAAGTAAGCTTTTGTGTTCCTTTAGCAATTTGTAAAAAACCAGGCTTTGGCGAAACAGGACTTATCATTTCCAACTCAGGATTATTGTTTTCTCTGTTTAACTCATACATTCTTTTTTTAGCCTCATCATACAATTTCATGGCTGTTCCATCATAAGGAGAAAGTCTTTTTATTTCTTCATAATCCTTTATAGCCGCTTTAAAATCAGCCATATTTTCGTATAAAGCAGCACGTTTAAAGTATAAATTAGCATTGTCTTTATCTAAGGTTAAGGCTTTGGTATAATCTGCAATAGCATTAGGGTTCTGACCAATTTTTTCGTACAAAGCCGCTCTTGTTATGTAATGTTGAACTTGCTCAGGTTCAAACAAAATAACCTTAGAATAATCATCAATAGCTGCTTGTAAATTATTATTTCCTTCGTTAGTTGCCGAACGTACTTTTAGTGCATGAACGTTCTTAGGTTCTAACTCCAAGGCTTTGTCTGCATGTTTTAGGGCATCAGCATATTTTCCTAATTTCATATTACTATGAGCTAAACCAATGTAGGCACCAACCAATTTAGAATCGTAAAACTTTGCTCTATCAAAGCTATAAGCAGCTTCCTTAAACAATTTAGAGCTATCTTGAGCTACTCCCAACAAATAGTAACTCATTCCATTTTTTTCTATACTTAGTAATTGTTCGGCAGTAGCTACAGCATCCATAAACATCTTACCCTGCATTTGAGCTTGTATTTTGGCAGTATAAGCTTCTGTTTGTTTTTTATTTCTATCTATAGAAATATCAAAAGCAGCAATAGCTTCTTTGTTTTTATTAAGTGCCATTAACGCTTTTCCATGATTAAGGTGGTACTCATCGTTTTTTTCCTTTAACTCAACTGCTTTTTTAAAATCTGCAACTGCTTTTTCAAAATCATTGGTATAAAAATAACACAGTCCTCTGTAATTATAAGCTCTATCGTGATCGTTTTTAGCAGCTATCACATTTGTAAAATTTTCAATAGCAGCTTGATAATTCTGCTCAGTAAAATTTTGCTCTCCGCTTTTATAATCTTTAAAATAAGATTGAGCAAAGCTTGTTATTGAAAGGCTGACAACTACTATTAAAATTAAAAAATTCTTCATGATTAAAAATTTTATAAAGCACTACAAATCAAACCCAAAAGTAACAAAACGATTGCATTTTACCTAAGTTTTATTTTCAAATTTTAAATTACTAAAACTAACCATTTGCCTTTTACTAAAATGCACTTCTCTCCTATCAATAAAGCTATTGACCTGTACTAAGTTATTTTCAAAATCTCATATTTTCATATCTACACACTAATAATTTAGTATTTTTGTTATACTAAACTTACTATTTTGCTTAGAAAAGATAAAATAAAAATAATCATTGGGCTTTCATTAGCTGTAATTGTTTTTTCCACTTATTTACTAGTAGGAAAGGAAGGTAATACCATGAAAATTGTTGCTGGAAGTAGTTTATTTATTTGGCTAATAACCATGTATATCACTAATAAAAAACAATAAAATATGTTCGATAAATTTTTGGGTAAAAACCTCATGGGAAAAATGGGGGAAATGCAAAAACAAATGGAAGAAATCAAGCAAAAGCTTGAAAACATTTCTGTAATTGGTGAAGCCGAAAATGGTAAGGTAAGAGTGATTGCTAACGGGAACAGAATGATTAACACTATTATTATTGACGAAGAATACAAAAATACTGTTTCAGCAGAAAGCTTACAAGAAACCATTATTATAGCGGCCAACAGAGCTTTAGAACAAGCCGAAAGAATTGAAAAATATGAAATGAGCCATGCTGCTATGGGCATTTTACCCGGATTAGGATAATGGATTTTTTAATTATCGGTGGAGTCGCTTTTTTAACCTCTATCCTAACTTTCTTTTCTGGTTTTGGAGTGGGAACAATTCTTACACCTGCTTTTGTATTGTTTTTCCCTATAGATATTGCTGTTGCTATGACAGCCATTGTTCATTTTCTGAACAATCTCTTTAAAATGGGACTTACCTTTAAAGACATTAACAAAAACGTGCTGATTAAATTTGGTGTTACTGCCATTCCGCTAGCATTTTTAGGTGCTTGGTTATTAATGAATTTCTCTAATAACAACCGAATACTTTATGAGTTTACCATTGGAGATAAAACACTTACTATTAAACTAGTAGAATTGATTATTGGCATTATGATGCTCATTTTTGCCATTTTTGAATTGTTGCCAACTCCAAATAAAAAAATATTAAAAAACAACATGCTTTATTTGGGTGGTGCCATAAGTGGTTTTTTTGGTGGTTTATCAGGACATCAAGGAGCGTTGAGGACTATTTTCTTACTCCGAAGTGGGCTGACCAAAGAAAGTTTTATAGCTACAGGAATTGCTATTGCTTGTATTGTGGATGTTAGCCGAATAAGTATTTATTTCGCTAAACTACAAAGTATTTCATTAACAGAAAACTTATGGATAATAACTTCCACTACACTTTGTGCTTTTGCGGGAGCTTTTATTGGTAAAAAATTACTCAAAAAAGTTACCATTACTTTTATTCAGTATGTAGTGGCTATTTTAATCATCATTATTTCTGTGTTACTAATTGTTGGGATTATTTAGATAGAAATGTTATTGGTTAATCGTTAATCGTTAATCGTTAATCGTTATTTGTTATTTGTTAATTGTTATTTGTTAATTGTTATTTGTTAATTGTTAGTTGTTTATACTTAACTTTTAGATTAAACAATTGGTACATTTTTACATTTATCAACTCACTCATTCCACAACCTCAACTGCAATTCTAGATCTTGAACTATTTCTGTAAAAATTTTAAAATGTGTATAGTGTTTTAATACTTCTTCAAAGTCGGTTAAAGGTTTAGAAAAATTAGGTTCAAAATGATTTTTAGAAGTATGAATTGCTGCATACATTCTATTATTAACAAACGAAAAAGCAATGTTGCTGTTAATTTTTTCTTTGTAAGCCAATAATTTCTCCATAAAACTGGAAGAAAGTACATAGCGAGCTTCTACTTGGTCTTCTCCATAAACCAAAAAGTTGTTATTGAATTCGCTATTTTCAAGTGTTATCACATGTCCGTTATTTAATGCTTCTTTTATGGCTAACCTCAACCTTGTTAGGTAAGATGTTTTACTTTTTGAAAGCACTATTGTTCTATAATTCAAATTTTTATTAAAGGAGGCGGATATAAAAAGCCCTTTAAAACTAATGGTTGATTTAATTAAACGAAATTTATATACATTCATTTCAGAAAATTGAATGATGGAGTTTCCGAAAACACATTTTAAATAATCTTCTCCCATTGTTGGTTCATTGATTTTAAAACGATTATGCATTAGAAGATTGCTGTTATTTAATACTTTGTAGGATAGTTTTTGTCGTGGTATATATTCATAATCATCAAACATAAAATCCAATATTTTAAACATGATTCTTTTCTTGTAGATTACTCTTAATTTTCTAAAACTCTGAATTCTATTGTTAACAGCAACTATTGGAATATAAAACCATCCGAACATTGCAAAAATTATCGAAATAGCAAACAAGAATGTTGGCATTGCTCCAATGCCCATTGATAAAATAAATATGTTTACTGTATATAAAAAATATCCTACCCAAAAAATCAAATAAAACCAAAGCTTAATCTTCTTTCTTCTTTTTTCTAGTATTTCTAAATCAGGAAGTAATTCAGTAGTAAAAAATGTATAAAAATCCTTATTCAACGCTGTTTATTTTTTTTATAAAACTACAGTTTTTCTTCAATTCTGTCCTAAATAAAAAGTTCAATTATAAAAAAACTAATCACTAATTACCTAATAGCCGAGCGAGGGCAAATGAACAAACGGTGCGAAATCCGAAGTAATCGGACTAGGAAATGCGTTGGACTTGTGGGAAAAGATTACGTAGGATTTTGTGTTGGTTCTTGATTTTTGGCTCTTTTTATCAAGAAAAAGAGCGAATAATTTAAAAAAAGCAAGTTAACTTTCTACCAACAACGAATAACTTAATTGTTTAACTTTGCATTGCAAATCGTTCTATCGCTGTTTCATTTTTATGAGAGAGAGGAAAGTCCGGGCAGCACAGAGTATCCTACCTAGTGAAAGCTAGGGTATTGTTTCAGGAACGGAACAGTAACAGAAAGTGCCACAGAAAATAGACTACCTCAATTTATTGAGGAAAAGGTGAAAAGGTGAGGTAAGAGCTCACCAGTTACAAAAGTAATTTTGTAAGCTAGGCAAACCTTAGGAGCTGAAAAATCAAATAAACCAAGGCTTGAGGGTTACTCGCCTAATCTTGGAGGGTAGATTGTTAGTGCGTGGAGGCAACTCCCCGACTAGATAAATGATAGAAACCTCAACCAATGTATTGGTTAAAGGTACAGAACCTGGCTTATAGATTTGCTTTTTTTGAAATACAGATAACTCAAATTGCGAATTATCATTGAATATATATACTTCCAATTTAAACTTAATTAAGTCTTTTACTCTTCATCAGGAACAAAATCCAATACAATGGAGTTCATGCAAAAACGTTTGTAAGTGGGTGGTGGTCCATCATCAAAAATATGTCCTAAGTGAGAATCGCAACGCCCGCAAGTTACTTCTGTCCTTACCATTCCATGACTTAAATCTTTTATGTAATTTACACTGTTAGGATGAATGGCTTCATAAAAACTGGGCCAACCACAACTGCTTGCGAATTTCGCATCCGAACGAAATAAATGATTTCCGCAAACAGCACAATAATAATCTCCTTTGGTATCGGTTTCATAATATTTCCCTGAAAAAGCCCATTCTGTTCCTTTTTCTCGAGCTACTTTATACATTTCTTCTGGTAAAATTGTTTTCCAAACAGAATCGCTTACCGCTAACTTAGTAGTATCTGTTCTAGAATAATAAGGATGGTTGTTTTTATTAAAATTATCCATAGTTGATCTTATTTTAAAATTAACTTTCTTATTGCCATTCAACAAGCCACCTAAACCTGAATTAAATGGTAGTTCAATACCTATACTGTTGTTTTTTTTCATCTAGAAAAGATAAAATTAAGCAAATAGTTATTATTTTGATTAAAAAAACTATTTTTGCAACCCTATAAAAAATAAGAAAACAAAATGGCAAAAAAGAAAGACGAAAATTCGGAAGTAATTGTTGATGTTCAAGAAGTTTACAGTAAAACTGAAAACTTTGTAGAAAATAATAAAATGCCTATTACCGTTGCATTAGGTGCAATCATATTGGTAATTGCAGCTTTTGCTTTTTACTATAAAGTTTACCTTCCACCAATAGAATCTGAAGCACAAGAAAATATGTTTTGGGCAGAGCAACAGTTTGAAAAAGATTCGTTAAACCTAGCTATTAATGGCGATGGTGGAACAAACATGGGATTTATTGAAATAGTTGAAACTTACAGCGGTACAAAATCTGCCAACTTAGCTCACTACTATTTAGGTATTGCTTACAGAAATATGGGAATGTTTGAAGATGCTATTTATGAATTAAAAGAATTTAGCTCTGATGATGTAATTATTAGTGCTGTTGCTTTAGGTGCTATTGGCGATTCATACATGGAATTAAATGACATTGAAAATGCAGTAGATTACTATGAAAAAGCTGCTTCAAAAAACAGTAACAAACTTACTTCTCCTATTTATTTATTTAAAGCAGGCATAGCTTACGAAGCTTTAGGCGAATATACTAATGCGGTAAAGAAATACAAAGAGATTAAAAAAGATTTTGCTGAATCCCCTGAAGCCAGAGATGTAGAAAAATACATCTCTAGAGCAGAAACAATGAGCGAAAAATAAGAAACCTCCAATTTCTAATCTAATAACTATGGCAACTGTTAACAAAAACTTATCAGATTATGACGCTACATCCATTCCTGATGGTGCTAGTATGAGGATAGCTATTGTTGTTGCCGAGTGGAACGAACAAATTACACAAGGCTTACTAAACGGAGCGTACAACACGCTTTTAAAACATCATGTTGCTAAAGAAAATATTGTTATTCAATATGTTCCCGGAAGTTTTGAATTACCATTGGGAGCTCAAACACTATTAGAAAAAACTACCTTAGATGCTGTAATTTGCTTAGGAAGCGTTATTCAGGGAGAAACCAAACATTTCGACTTTGTTTGTAATGCCACCGCCTTAGGAATTAAAGATGTTGCGCTGAAATACAACAAACCAGTTATTTTTGGTGTCCTTACCGATAATACCATGCAACAAGCCATAGATCGCTCAGGTGGGAAACATGGCAATAAAGGTGATGAAGCTGCTATAACTGCTTTAAAAATGGTAGCTTTACAGCAAAGTGCATTTTAAGTAACTTGTAAACCTTGCTTCCTAAATTGTAAATCAAAAATCGTAACTCGTCAATCAAATGTTCCCTTCGGTAATCCTCAAAAAAGACAAAGAAAAATCTATTGAAAGAAAGCACCCTTGGGTATTTTCAGGAGCTATACAAAAAATTGTTGTGGACACTACCCCACCCCAACCACTTACTGATGGTCAGTTAGTAAATATTTTTGATGAACACAATAATTTCTTAGCCACAGGACATTTTCAAGATGGAACTATTGCCGTTAGAATAATAAGTTTTACGCAAGAACCTATTGATGATGATTTTTGGTTTAAAAAATTAAACAATGCTTTCGAAATGAGAAAGGCAATGGGATTAACCGAAAACCCTGCTACCAATATTTACCGATTAGTGCATGCTGAAGGCGACCAACTGCCGGGATTAATCATAGATTTTTATAATGGTACAGCAGTTATTCAATCTCATTCGGCAGGAATGCATTTTGCCAAACCTCAACTTGTTGCTGCTTTAGAAAAAATTTATGGCAAAAAGTTACTAGCCATTTACGATAAAAGTGCCGAAACGCTTGAAAAACAAACTGACCTGAAAATTGAAAATGGATATTTATATCAAGCTGAAAGTCCAACATTAATTGGAACAGAATACGATTGTAACTACCATTTAGATTGGGTTGAAGGACAAAAAACAGGTTTTTTTATCGACCAAAGAGAAAATAGAAAATTGTTGGGCGAATTAGCTAAAGACAAGTTAGTATTGAATACTTTTTGTTATTCAGGTGGTTTTTCGGTTGCCGCTCTAAAAAATGGAGCTAAAGCGGTTCATTCTGTTGATAGTTCTAAAAAAGCAATTGAATTAACTGATAAAAACATTGAGCTAAATCAACTTATTAACCATCAATCTTTTGTTTCTGATACACTTACTTTCCTAAAAGAAAATAAAGAAATTTACGACATCATTGTGTTAGATCCTCCTGCTTATGCAAAACACAGAAATTCGATGCACAAAGCCGTTCAGGGTTATAAAAGACTGAATGAAATGGCACTGAAAAACATGAAATCGGGTGGATTGTTATTCACTTTTTCTTGTTCTCAGGTAATCAACAGAAAGTTATTTTACGATACCATTATGGCAGCAGCCATTAGCTCACAACGAAATGTTAGGGTTTTGTATCACTTATCTCAACCTGCCGACCATCCAGTCAATATTTTCCATCCCGAAGGCGAATATTTAAAAGGGTTGGTATTGTGGGTGGAGTAAAAAGAAGCCCCCTAAATCCCCCGAAGGGGGACTTTTCTATGATAGAAAACTGTTTAATATTACCGTCATTGCGAGTGGAGTGCAATGGAACGAAGCAATCTACCATATCAAAGAACAGATTGCTTCAGCTCCTAAACACTTTCCTAAGCATAGGCTTCGCAACGACATTAACGAGTGGCTTCAAAATGATAAAAAAAGAAAATAATCGACTTTTACTAACTTCTCCCAAATACATGTTATTTTCTTAAATTTACATTCTAAAGTTTAAACAACTTCACAAAAAAACAAACTGAATGTTTACCAAAAAACTATACCTTTTACCTTTACTATTCTTGTGGCTATTAAACTCTATTACTTATGCTCAAAAAAATAATCAGCTAAATAACACCCTTATTTTTAAGGTTAAAGAACAGTACAGAACTATTTGTTTTAATGATAAAATCAATCACCCACAATTTATTAAAATCAGCACTCAACTAGGAACAACTGCTCTTCAAAAAGTATTTCCCGAAAAAACCAAAGAAGATAATCCCAATTTTATTGATTTATCGCTGATTTACCAACTTACTTTTAATGCTCAGTTAGTGGATGTTGAAACCGCAATACAGCGAATAGCAGCTTCTAAAATAATGGAATATGTAGAGCCTTATTTCTTGCCCGAATTGACTTTTACTCCTAATGACACCTTGCTTTCTCAACAATATTACCTTGGTTTAATTGATGCTTTTAATGCGTGGAACATCAATCAGGGAGATACTTCTATAACCATTGGTATTACTGACACAGGTTGGGAACCAGCACACCCTGATTTAATTTCAAAAATAAAAATTAATTATGCCGACCCTATTAATGGTGTTGATGATGATAATGACGGCTACATAGATAATTACTACGGTTGGGATTTGGGCATGAACGACAATAACGCTCTTTTTGAATCTACCTCCCACGGAGTAGCGGTAACAGGAATTGCTGCTGCTGCCACCAACAATACTACCGGAATTGCAAGTGTGGGTTTCAACACTACCTTTTTACCAGTAAAAATTTCTAATGCTGCGGGTATATTAACACACGCTTATCAAGGAGTGGTTTATGCCGCAGACCACGGTTGTTTTATCATCAATTGCTCTTGGGGAAGCTATGAAAACAGTCGCTTTCAGGAAGATATTATTAAATATGCTCAGATAAATAAAGGTAGTTTGGTAGTTGCTGCCGCAGGAAATGACAATTTAGAAACGCCTTTTTATCCTGCAAGTTATGATGGTGTGTTAAATGTTGCGGCTACCGATCAAAGTGACATTAGAAAAAGCAACTCCAATTTCGGCTACCATATTGATATTGCTGCTCCGGGAGAAATGATTTTTACCACCGTTAGCAATAACTACGGTACTAACAGTGGTACTTCTATGGCTGCTCCTATAGTTGCTGCTGCTGCTGCAATTGTAAAAAATGAATTTCCTTCTTATACCGCCCAACAAGTAGCTGCACAACTAAAAGCTACTACAGATGATATCAGCACACAAAACCCATCTTACATCAATAAACTTGGTACAGGCAGGTTAAATCTTTTTGATGCTTTAAACAATACTGCTGCTCAATTTGCAGATATTACCAACAAAAACATCACCGACAACAACAATAATATATTTATAAATGGTGATACACTTCGCATTATTACTGAGTTGACAAATTTTTTAAATCCTATTAATGGCATTAGTGTAACACTCAGTTCTTCCTCTCCTTTTGTAAATATTATTAATAATGTGAGCAGTTTTCCCAACCTAAATATGCTCGATACTGCCAGCAACTATTCCCAACCATTTACAGTAGAAATCCTTTCGGGAGCTAACCTCAACGAAAGTGTTTTATTTCAGGCAACCATAAGCAACGGCACTTTTTCATACAATCATTTTTTCACGCTGCTTATCAATCCAGACTTTATCCATTTGGAGGAAAACCTTATTAGCACCACCATTACTAGCAAAGGTAAAATTGGTTTTAACGACAATAACAACACTATTGGTAAAGGTTTTATTTACAAAGGCAAACAATTACTCTACGAAGCAGGTTTTATGATTACTGATGGCTCTTCAAGGGTTTCCGACCCCATTAGAGGAGCAAGTGGTTTCGACCAAGATTATGGTAGTATTTTTAATGTAGCTTTTCATCCGCCTTATGTTTCTGCTTTAGATTTAATTGGTTTTATGGATGATTTACAATCGCCAAACCCTATACAAGTTAGTATTAAACAACTTTCTTATGCGTATCCAACTTCTCCCAACGACCATTTTGTAATTGTTGTTTATGAAATTGAAAACCAAAGTGCAGCAACACTTAATAATGTTTATGCAGGAATTTTTGCCGATTGGGATATTCTCCAACCAAATGTAAACAAAGCAGGAACAGACCTCAGCAGAAAATTAGGTTTTGTGTATGCTCTTGATAATGACTCTTTGTATGCCGGAATAAAACTGTTAACCACCGACAATTTGGTGGCACACGCAATAGACGTAAACGGAAGTGGCAGCAGCATGAACATTAATGATGGTTTCACCACCTTAGAAAAACATACCGCACTTAGCACCAATAATTTATTGGCAGGTGGTTTTAATGGCGATGATGTAGCCCATGTTATTAGTGCTGATAATTTTTCTATTGCTCCAGGTGGTAAACACGTGGTCGCTTTTGCTTTGTTAGCAGGAGATAGCCTGTTACACCTTCAGCAAAATGCCGATGCTGCTCAAATACAATTTGATAATGATGCTCTTACCCTAAACGAACTGAACAATACAGCTGATTTCACTATTTATCCCAATCCAGCTAATGAACAACTTACAATAGTTGGTTTACCTGTAAATGAAAAAAATACTTTTTTTATTACCGATATCAGCGGGAAGATACTAATTGAAAAAATTGATAATTTCACTAATCGTATTGTTATTAAATCTCTTTCGGCAGGAATTTATTTTTTAACTATTCGTACAGCAAATCACCAGCAAGTGCTAAAATTTGTAAAAAATTAAATACAGATGGACAAAAAAGAACATTGGCAAAAGATTTATACTTCTAAACAATTAGATGAAGTAAGCTGGTATCAACCAACTCCCGAAACCTCTTTAGAACAAATTACCAAACATGCTATGGATAAGAATGCTGCCATTATTGATGTTGGTGGTGGCGATAGCTTTTTAGTAGATAACTTATTAACGTTAGGTTATACCAACATTACAGTATTAGATATTTCTGAAGCAGCGATAAACAGGGCAAAAGAAAGATTAGGCGAAAAAGCCAATAAGGTAAAATGGATAGTTGAAGATGTTACGCTTTTTAACCCCACAGAAAAGTATGATTATTGGCACGACAGAGCTGTTTTTCATTTTTTAAAAGATAAAAAAGAGGTGGAAAGCTACCTTAATTTGGTGAACAATGCGGTAAACAAAAATGGCAAGATGACCATTGCTACTTTTTCTGAAAATGGTCCTAAAAAATGTAGCGGCATTGAAATTCAGCAATATTCTAAAGAAAGTCTTATCACTACGTTTAACCAACATTTTAAATTAGTAGAAAGTTTTTATATCGACCATCCTACTCCTTTTGATACTACGCAAAATTTTGTGTTTTGTACGTTTGAGTATTGTTAAATCTATTTTAACCGCAAAGACAGCTAAGTTTACGCAAAATATACAAAGGTTAGAATTAAGAGCCAAATGTTCTAATTTGTAATATTAAAATCTATTAACTATAATATTTTCAGCTAATATACTACTCTTAAAATGAAAATTATTAGAAAATTTCGGGAATGACATTGAAGCTTAAATAGAATTATTTAAAAAAATATGTAGTTTTGAATGGTATTAAATCCTTATTAAAACTAAACAAATGAAAAATAGATTATTATTACTCTTAACAGCTTCATTATCAGTGTTAGGCTGTGCTGAAATGACCAGCGTTTTAGAAGAAGTAAACAAACAAACTACTGGCGAAGCTCCACTAACCAACGGAGAAGTTATTGGTGGTTTAAAAGAAGCACTAACCGTTGGAACAAATAAATCTACTGACCTAACTTCTAAGATGGATGGCTTTTATAAAAATCCCGAAATTTTCATCCCTTTTCCTCCTGAGGCTATTAAAGTAAAAGAAAAAGTAATAGCATTGGGCATGGAAAATCAGGTAAACGACTTTGTGTTAACGCTTAATAGAGCTGCCGAGACTGCAAGTAAAGAAGCTGCTCCCATTTTTATTGATGCTATTAGAAACATGAGTATTTCTGATGGTTTTGCAATTTTAAAAGGAGAAGAAAATGCTGCTACCAACTACTTAAGAGAAAAAACTTCTGCTCAGTTAAAAATAAAGTTTAATCCTATAGTAAAAAATGCAATTGAGCAAGTAGAAGTAACTAAATATTGGAATCCGATTATTACTACTTACAACAAAATCCCTTTTATTGAAAAACAAAACCCTGATTTAGAAGATTATGTTACTAGCCGAGCAATGGATGGTTTATTTTTAATGATACAAAAAGAAGAAGCGAATATCAGAAAAAATCCTGCTGCTAGAGTAACCGATTTGCTTAAAAAAGTTTTTGGAAGCTAATTTAACAACATACTAAATAAACCATATAGAAACATAGAAAATAAAAGATTATATTATAGCTACACAAAGATTGTCCACCAAAGGCGGACAACTATAAGCGTCTTTTTTTTTCTTATTGGCATAAAAAGCTATGTACCTCCTATGTGTTTAGAGTATGTTAGCTTTATATTTAATTTAATCTAAATAAAACACAAATGAACAGCCCTTGGAAAACACTAGAAAGTCAATTAAAATATGATAATAACTGGATTAGTGTTACTGAACATCAGGTAATAAACGCAGGTGGAAACAAGGGAGTTTATGGAACTGTTCATTTCAAAAATTTAGCTATTGGCATTATTCCTTTAGACGAAAACAACAATACTTGGTTGGTTGGTCAGTATCGTTATCCCTTAAATCAATACAGTTGGGAGATTTGCGAAGGTGGCGGGAAATTAGATACTCCACCTTTAGATGCTGCCAAAAGAGAATTGTTGGAAGAAACAGGTATTACCGCCAAACAGTGGAATCCGTTGCTAGAAATGCACCTTAGCAACTCTGTCTCTAATGAATTAGGAATTATCTACATTGCTAAAGAATTAACTTTTTCTGCTCCGCAACCTGACGAAGATGAAGTACTTCAACTTAAAAAAGTAAGTTTTGATGAAGCTTTTAACATGGTAATGAAGGGTGAAATTACCGACAGTCTTTCTGTCGCAGGAATTTTAAAAACCAAAATTTTGTTGGATAAAGAAGAACTTTAAAAATTAATTTGTCTTTAATGTTTAAAACCAAAAGAGATATTGTTTTTACCATTTTAGCTGGGATCTTTATTACCAATGCTGTAGTTGCAGAACTTATTGGTGGAAAAATAATTCAGTTAGGTCCTTTTATTATGAGTATAGGCATTATTCCTTGGCCGGTGGTTTTTCTTACTACTGACTTAATCAATGAATATTATGGAAAAAAAGGAGTTAAAAAACTAACTTTTATTACTGCCTCGCTTATTGCTTACGCTTTTGTTGTATTGTTTTTCTCTATAAACATTCCCGCTGCCAAAGGTGTCTCTGCTGTTACCGATGAGCAATTTCAGGCAGTTTTTGGACAAAGCATGTGGATTATCTTTGCAAGTATTGTTGCTTTTTTAGTTTCGCAATTTGTAGATGTGTTCATATTTTGGTTATTAAGAAACAAAACTGGCGGAAAAATGATTTGGTTAAGAAGCACTGGTTCTACAGTTGTTTCGCAATTAATAGATACCTTTATTGTTTTAGGTATCGCTTTCTGGCTAACAGGCAAAATGAGTACAAGTGAATATGTAAATGCTGCACTTACTGGTTATACCTTTAAATTAATTATAGCCATAGTACTAACTCCCCTCATTTATGTAGGACGTTATTTGGTAAACAACTACTTAGGCAAAGAACTTTCCGAGCAATTGATAGATCAAGCTGCCGAGAATTCAATAATTAGTTAATTGAAACTCCACCATACATTACCAAAAAAGCATAAATTATACCTCCAATCCAAATGGTAATAATTAACAAAATTAAATCTAACCAAAAATTATTGGTTATTGCACCCTCATATAGATATACAGCTAAAGGAGGAAGTATTATTCCTAAAATAATTAATACTACCTCATCTACTTGTTGTGCTGAAAAATTATGTTGAGCAAAGCTTTCTCCTTTAAACACTTTATTAGCATCATTCATTTTAGAAAAATCGATGCTTCTATTATAACTATTCCAATTGTAATCGGATTTACTTTTCAATGTTTCAAAAGCTTCTTTTTCAATTATTTCCGTTGAAGGTTCTACAGTACTTGCTAACTCATTGTTTTCAGTTGTAGTTGTAGAAAGATTTATTTCATTAGTGGTAGAAGCTGTTAACCTGAGTTCGGGTTAAGCAGCGATGAATAATTGTTGATTATAGTGTGAAAG
>JAVVER010000030.1:0-28192 GCA_032251145.1 Vicingaceae bacterium
CCAATAAACCCATCTGCTCCCGTAACCAGTATTTTTTTATTAATTAAATTCATTTTTATGAGTGTTAATAAGGCAAATATAGGTTAAAATAAAGTAAATTTTATTTTCATAGGTATTTAAAATTGCGGAATTAATTATTAAAGATTTGGTTTAAGTTATAAATTGCTAAAAAAATGGTTATATCTAAAAATTAAAAAATAAAAATATTACATTTGCAACCTTTTACAGTTTAAAACTATGAAATTGATTTTAAAGCTTCTGCTTTTATTTATAGTGTTCTTTTTATTTAACGATTTAGAACTTTTTGCAGCAGGGCCTCCCGGACCACCTAATACTTTTCCGGGTGGTGGTAATGGACCTCCTGGTGGTTGTTGGCCTCCATCTGCTTGTATTCCAATTGACGGAGGAATTTCTTACCTACTTGCTTTAGGTGCAATATACGGAGGAAAAAAAATTTACGATATATCTAAAAAAGCTGAGTAACCCTCAGCTTTTTTTATTAGGCTTCTCTTAACAATAGAGTCCTAAACAATTAAAATACTCAAACTACCTTCTATTATTTGTTTTAGTTATTTTGTTTAGTTTAGAGATTGTTATAGTTTTATAATTACACGCTCTTTTTCTTGATAAAAAGAGCCAAAAATCAAGAACAAACACCAAATCCTGCGTAATCCTTTCCCACAAGCCCAACGCATTTCCTAGTCCGATTACTTCGGATTTCGCACCGTTTGTTCATTTGCCCTCGCTCGAGTTATTAGGTGTTAGTAATTAGTGTTTTTATAATTGAACTTTTTATTTAGGACAGAATTGTTATCTTAATATCTTTTTCTCTTAACTATCTATATAAATATAATCTCCGTAACTTAGCTTTTTTTAAGCACATGTCAAAACTTTACCTTATACCAACGCCTATAGGAAATCTAAAAGACATTACTTTTAGAGCCATAGAAGTACTAAAAGCTGTTGATTTAATCTTAGCTGAAGATACTAGAACATCTTCTAAACTCTTAAAACATTACGGTATTAATCAACAGTTGATTGCTTTTCATCAACATAACGAACACAAAAATTTAGATAAAGTAATAGATAAGCTTAAATCAGGATTAACCATAGCGTTAGTTAGTGACGCTGGAACACCTGCTATTTCTGACCCTGGGTTTTTATTAGTAAGAGCTTGTGTAGAAAATGATATTGAAGTGGAATGTTTGCCTGGAGCTACTGCTTTTGTTCCTGCATTAGTAAATTCAGGGTTTCCTTGTGATAAGTTTGTTTTTGAAGGTTTTTTACCTCACAAAAAAGGTCGACAAACTCGATTAAAGTTCTTGCAAGAAGAAACCAGAACCATTGTTTTTTACGAATCCCCTCATCGTTTAATAAAAACACTTACCCAGTTTAATGAGTTTTTTGGAGAAGATAGAAGAGTTTCTGTTTCAAGAGAATTAACTAAAATCCACGAAGAAACAGTAAGAGGAACCGCCAATGAATTGATTCAGTATTTCACAGAAAACACCCTAAAAGGAGAAATTGTTATTGTAGTTGATAGTTTGAAAGGTTAGGAGTTTATAAGGTTAGGAGTTTATAAGGTTAACAGTTTAAAAAGTTAATAGTTAGTTCACGATTAACAAATAACGGATAACAAATAACGGATAACAAATAACGGATAACAAATAACATTTTGTTTGTTAAATAACTGTTGAAAGATTAACATTTTCATAACTTTTAAACTGAATTTAATCAAAAGATTAGATTTACTTTTGCATAGAAATTTAAAGTGATTACCTACATGGATTTTCCTAAACCATTTTAAATTCAACCTTTATGAGTAATGATTTTTAAAGTTAATGGATTAAAAACTTTATTTTTAACATCAATAATTTTTCTGGCTTTACATGCTAAAGCACAAACTCCAACTACTTGTTTCGAAATAGAAAGTATCCTTGTAGATGCTTGTGGTTCTCCCGAAGGAGAAAATGAAATGGTTCGTTTTGTTGTAGGAAATACTCCTCTTAATGTAGCTAATATGAATGTTAGCTGGGCAAACTCCTCAAACCCTTGGTTAAATACTTGCAAGAATACCACTACGGCAAATGCTGTTAGTGCATTAAATGCTACTGTACAGGGGTGCGGATTATTACTAGAACCAACTAATGGTATTTTACCTGCTGGAGCAAGAGTATTGCTTGTAACAAGTACCGCTATTGATGTAAATGCCAATTCTTTTGCTAATTTGGCTGATACGATGTACGTTATTTTTCAGTGTTCAGGTAATACTGCAGGGCATTTTGCTAATTGGAGTACTTCTGCCGGAATGAGAACCTTATCTATTTCGTTTTTATCTCCAAGTGGCTGTTCGGATATAGTTACCTATGACAGAACATTATTGGTCAATCAAAATGGAACTATTGGTGGAGCTTCAGCAATAAGAGACGGAGCATTAGCTAATTTCGATTGGCAAGGCAATGCAACGTATGATAATTTTGCTTGTCAAGCCCCTTTTGTTCCAGCTAATGTTAGTATAACGGCTTTGTCACCAACTACCATTTGTCCGGGAGATAATGTTCAATTAATAGTAAATGCTAGTAGTTCACTACAAAATTTACTTTGGAGCGGTGGCAACGGATTTTTTAGCTCAACAACAAGCAATACCACTACTTATTCTTCTTCAATAAACGATACCTCAGATTTTTATATTTATGTAGAAGGTTCGGCAGCTTGTGGAACTATTACGGATAGTATTTTAATTACGATTAATCCTCCCGCTACTGCTTCTCAAAATGCAAGTATTTGTCAAGGACAAAGTTATACCTTGCCGGGAGGAAATCAGGTAAATACTCAAGGGATATACATCGATACCATTTTTGGTGGAGCAGCATCAGGTTGTGATAGTATAATTACTACTAACCTTTCGGTAAATAATTTTACCACAGGTTCAACTAGTACTATAATTTGCCAAGGAGATAGCATTTTCTTAGCAGGAGCTTACCAAACTACAGCTGGAAATTATATCGACACACTTGTTGGCGGAAGTAGTGTGGGTTGTGACAGCATTATTACAACTACGTTAAACATCAATCCTACAAAATTTAGATCTCAGAGTTTTACTGAATGTCCCGGATTTAGTGTGTCGGTTGGAGGGAATGTTTATACTTCAACGGGCATTTACACAGATGTACTTACCACTTCTTTAGGGTGTGATAGTATTGTAGAAACAAACGTAACAATTATCGCTACAAGCCAAGTAAATATTCTGCAAAATAACACCTCTATTTGTAGAGATGATTTATTAATTGGTTTTGTTATAAATGCCGTTGGGGGAGCTAATTTAGTTTGGAGTTCTGGAGAAACAGGGGTTGACTCTATAATTGTTTTTAACGAGGGAATTTATACCGTTACATCAATGGATAATGGTTGCGTATCTAAAGATCAAATAGAAATTACCAGAGATGAATGTTTGTTGCCCACTATTTTTGTTCCCAATACATTTACGCCTAATAACGATAATAATAATGATGTTTTTATGATAAAAGGCAGTGAATTTGATTTTTTTGAAGCAAGCATCTTTAACAGATGGGGAGAGCAGTTATTTTCATGGAAGGAAATAAATGAAGGTTGGGATGGAACTTATCAAGGAAATGTGGTGCCAACAGGTACTTATTTTTACTTGATTGATGTTACTTTTTTAGGAGGCAAAAGAGAGTTTATTAAAGGCTCGGTTACCTTACTAAGATAAGAAGGCAACACTTAAGTCGTATTTAACGTTTTTACTAATATAACTATAAGAATAACAGATTAATAAAATGTTTTTCTATAACTTCAAATATAACTTAAACCTCGCTTTAGCCTTAGTGCTTACTTTGTTCACTATAAATTTATCGGCACAAGTATGTTCATCAGGAGCCATTTATGTAAGTGGAGATGGTTGTGGATGTACTGCAAATTGTGATTTAACACCTTTAGGAGGACCAAACTGTGGTGCTGGTACGACTGGAAATTGTGATGGAGGACATCAAACTATGTCAACAATAGTTGAAGTGCCTGATGGTTGTGATGTAAGAATTACTGCTGAAATGAAAAATAGAACAAGTCCATGCACAGCCTCTGGTGCTGATGGCAACTCAACTAGTGGAGATAGACTTAGAATTAGAAATACTGCTGGGGGAACACCACCTTGGCAAATAGGAGGGGCTAATGCAAGCTTATTCGATCAAATGACTGTTACTGGTCCGGCAACTATTATTATTGAAGGGGCTGCTAACAGAAGTGATGAAATTATTACCTACACTATTGAAGATGTTGGGTCTTGTAATTGTAGTCAGGTTTTACCCATAGAACTATTAGATTTTTCAGGTAAAATATATGATGATAACTCCAATGTGTTGAAATGGGCTACATTAACTGAAATTAACAACGATTATTTTACCCTAGAAAGAAGTACCGATGCCATCAGTTTTGAAACCATAGCAACAATCAAAGGAGCAGGAAATTCAAATACATTGCACTACTATAATTATATTGACGCAACTTTAAACCTTAAACATCAAACATCAAACATTTTTTATTATAGACTAAAACAAACCGATTTTGATGGAACCTATAGTTATTCGGATGTTATTGCCATTAAAAATGAAACGAATGGGTTAGAGGTGTATTATCATGAAAATTATTTGAATATATCGGTAAGCACTGAAAGTATTAGCGTTCAAGTGGTTGATTTAGCAGGTAGAGTGGTGTATAGTAATAACCAACTTCAAAAAAACAGGATTGATTTATCTTTTTTAAGCAAAGGAATCTACATCTACCGAATTGAACTTCCTACCACCATCTTATCTGATAAAATAGTAGTGCAGTAAAAAACTTTTTTAAGTTTAGAACTGAAATAATTCAAAAAAAATTAATTAGAAACAAGTAACTTATTGAATAACTTTGGGTTAAACTTTAAGTTATGAGGAAGATAGTTCTGATATTATTTTTTCTTTTTTTGGTATCCATAGCAAACGCGCAAATATTTTATACAGAAACGTTTGATGCTTCTGTTTGTGTATCTGGATCAGGGTGCGACCCTAGTTTTGTTGCTTGGACAACTACCAATGTTGGTGTAAATGGTGTTAATGCTAATAAATTTTACGTTTCTTGTCAAGAAAATGGAAATGCAGCGGGAGTTTGTGGTAGCGGTTGTGGTGCTGACCAATCTCTTCATGTAGGAAATGTTTCAACCTCTGCTGCAGCATTTCTTTTTTGTCCTTCAGGAGATTGTGGAGCAGCTTATGATGATTCTGGTCCCGATGAAGCAACTGATATTAGATGTGAATCTCCCGTTATTAATTGCACCGGTCAATCTGGCATTACCATAGAATTTAATTACATTGAAAATGGAGAAGGAACTAATGATGATGCTAGTTTGTGGTATTTTGATGGAGCTGCTTGGAGCAATATAAACGCATTACCTAAAACATCAACTTGTGGGGGAGGACAAGGGTTGTGGACTGCTTTTTCTGGATTGTTGCCCGCTTCGGCTGATAATAATCCTAATGTTAGGATAGGTTTTAGATGGGTAAATGATGGAAATGGTTCTGCTAGTGACCCTTCCTTTGCTGTAGATGACATTACGTTGAGTACAAGCATTCCAACACCTATTGAGTTACTATCTTTCACAGGGAATAAATTAGCTAACAACACTAATTTACTAGAGTGGGTAACATCATCAGAAATTAATAACGATTTTTTTACATTAGAAAGGAGTATGGATGCTATAAATTTTAAACCTATAGCAACAATTATAGGAGCAGGAAATTCAAATACTTCGCTCTTCTATAATTATATTGACGCAACTTTAAACCTTAAAAATCAAACCTCAAATATTTTTTATTATAGATTAAAACAAACAGATTTTGATGGAACCTATAGTTATTCGGATGTTATTGCCATTAAAAATGAAACGAATGGGTTAGAGGTGTATTATCATGAAAATTATTTGAATATATCGGTAAGCACTGAAAGTATTAGCGTTCAAGTGGTTGATTTAGCAGGTAGAGTGGTGTATAGTAATAACCAACTTCAAAAAAACAGGATTGATTTATCTTTTTTAAGCAAAGGAATCTACATCTATCGAATTGAATTTCCTACTACCATTTTATCCGATAAAATAGTAGTGCAGTAATTTATAACAAGTTCACTATCTCATTTCATTAAATCGAATTACATTTGCAACATCTAAGAGATTTTGCTCATGATTACTATTATTAACTACAACGCTGGAAATATTAAGTCCATACAGAATATGTTAAAGCGTATTGGGGCTAAATCGATTATCAGTTCCTCTGCTGAAGAAATTGCTCAAGCTGAAAAGCTTATATTGCCAGGTGTAGGTAGCTTTGATTATGGCATGAGAAATTTACAACAATCTGGCTTAATCGAGATACTTAATGAAAAAGTCATTAATAATAAAACGCCCCTATTAGGCATTTGCTTAGGAGCTCAGTTGTTAGGAAATAATAGTGAAGAAGGAGTAGAAAAAGGATTGGGTTGGATAGATATGGATATTGTGAAGTTTGACAAATCTAAAATGACCGAGCAACTAAAAATTCCTCACATGAGTTGGAATGAAGTTACTGTTAGTAAAAAATCGATGCTAATGGAGGGACTTGAAGATGAAGCTAGGTTTTACTTTGTACATACATATCATATGCAATCCAAAGATGAAAATGATGTGTTAACCAATTCTAACTATGGCTATAAATTTGTTTCGGCAGTAGAAAAAGAAAAAATTTTTGGTGTACAATTTCATCCTGAAAAAAGCCATAAATTTGGTATGAGGTTATTACAAAACTTTGTTAACCTATAAACCCATGCGAAGAATTAGAGTTATACCGGTACTTACCTTGCAAAACGAAAAGTTAGTAAAAACCATTCGTTTTAAAAAACCTAATTATATTGGCGACCCAATTAATGCCGTTAAAATTTTTAATGAAAAAGAGGTTGACGAAATTGTAATTTTAGACATTACCGCTACCAAAGAAAAAAGAACACCCAACTATAAAAAAATTGAAGAAATTGCTGAAGAAGCTTTTATGCCCTTTGCTTATGGTGGAGGAATAAATTCTTTAGACCAAATAGAAAAGCTTTTTAAATTGGGTATAGAAAAAGTGGTTATTAATTCAGCACTTTCAACTAATTTGAATTTAATTACTGAGGCAGCTAACATTTTTGGCTCGCAAAGTATTGTTGCTTCTATAGATGTGAAAAAAGATTGGTTGGGCAAACAACAAGCTTATACCGTTTCCGGAAGTAAAAAAGTAAAAATGCCACTATTAGCATTTGTACAACAAATAGAAGAAAGTGGAGCAGGAGAATTATTTATTAATTCTATTGATTTAGATGGTACTTTTTCCGGATATGATTATTCACTAATTTCAAAAATATCAGAAGCAAGCTCATTACCTTTAGTTATTTGTGGAGGAGCGAAACAAGCGTCAGATTTTTTAACAGCTGTGCAACAGGGAGCTAGTGCGGTTGCAGCAAGTAGTATGTTTGTTTACCAAGGAGCCCAAAAAGGAATTTTAATAAGTTATCCCTCGCAAGAGAAGCTTGTGGCAGAAGTGTATCAACATATTTAGGTTAGAAGTTTATAATGAACCATAACAAATAACAAATAACAGATAACAAATAACGGATAACAAATAAATAGGCTTTGTGCGTTAGCAAAGTCCCCCTTCGGGGGATTTAGGGGGCTAATAATAAAAATAAAAGTGCAGCATCACAATAATATACCTATTCATCCATCTACAACAATAATAGTTGTAATACCTTGCTACAATGAACCTAATTTGGTTAAAAGTCTTCAAAGTCTTTACGATTGCGAACCGACACAAACAAATGTGGAGGTAATTACAGTAATCAATTCTTCAGAAGCAGATTCTAAAGAAGTTTTAGATCAAAACCAATATAGCTTGAATGAAGCTTTAGCTTGGTCATCTAATCATCAGCGAGATAATATTCATTTTTCATTTATTGAGGCGGTATATTTGCCAAAAAAAGACGCAGGTGTTGGTTTAGCTCGAAAAATAGGAATGGATGAGGCATACAACAGATTGGCATCTATTGACAATAAAGATGGAATTATTGTTTGCTTTGATGCAGATGCTACTTGTGCTAAAAATTATCTCTCAGCGATAGAAACACATTTTAATCAACATCCTAAGAGTGTAGGTTGCTCCATTTATTACGAGCACCCCCTAGAAGGAAATGAATTTCCGCAGCGAATTTATGATGGAATAATTCAATATGAACTTCATTTGCGTTATTACAAAGAAGCACTGCATTATGTTGGATTGCCTTATGCCTTTCATACTGTTGGCTCAAGCATGGCGGTTAGAGCAGCTATTTATCATAAACAAGGTGGGATGAATAAACGGAAAGCTGGAGAGGATTTTTATTTTCTGCAAAAAGTAATCCCATTGGGAAACTTTACAGAAATAAATACTACCACAGTTTTTCCATCTCCCAGAATTTCGGAACGAGTACCTTTCGGAACGGGAAGAGCGATGCAACAGTGGACTAATAATGATGATGAAACTTTATTTACCTATAATTTTAATTCTTTTAAAGAGTTGAAAATATTTTTTGATACTAGTGAATTACTCTTTTCCGATGATGAAATTCCTTTACCAAAGAGCGTATTAGCATTTTTAAAAGAGAATGATTTTGAAAGTAATTTAAAGAAAATTAGAGCGAATGCTACCAATTCAAAACACTTTAAAGAATTACTTTTTAAATGGTTTAATGCTTTTAAAACCCTAAAATTTTTACATTTTTGTAGAGATAATTTTCACCAAAATCAACCAATAAATGAAGCTGCCAATGTACTTTTAAAAACGATTATATTGGAAGAACAGCAGTTGATGAAAGATTTGCTATTGAAATATAGGAATTTACAAATTACAAAAGAAAATTAATTATTTAGAATCTAGTTTAAAACTAAAGTGTTTATTAGCAAGAAAAAGTAAAATTTTTATGTTAGATTATCTTAACTCACCCCCAAGTTATCTTGCGATAACTATTCCCCCTCTCTTCAAAAGAGAGGGGGTTAGGGGGTGAGTTGAGGACAAAATTCAATTCAAAATCAACTATGAATACAAGTAAATAATATTAAATGAACAAAACCGACCTTATTGTAATATTAGGCATTACCGCTACCGGAAAAACCAAGTTAGCAGCACATTTAGCTGAAAAGCTTGATGGAGAAATTATTAGTGCAGATTCTCGTCAGGTTTACAGAGGTATGGATATAGGTTCAGGAAAGGATTTGAATGATTTTATCGTGAATGGAAAATCCATGCCTTATCATTTAATTGATATAAAAAATGCTGGAGAAGAGTATAATGTATTTGAATTTCAGAAAGATTTTTTAGCTGCTTTTGAGGATATAAAAAGTAGAAATAAACAAGCTATTTTATGTGGAGGAACAGGTTTGTATCTCGAAGCTGTTTTAAAAGGTTATAGAATGTTAGCTATCCCTGAAAATAATGAGCTTAGAAATGAATTAGCACTAAAAACTAATGAGGAATTGGTGGGAATCCTCAAAAAATACAAACAATTACATAATACCACAGATACAGAAGATAAAAAGCGATTAATTAAAGCTATTGAAATTGCTTCTTTTCAGCAAGAAAATGAAGCTTTGATAAAAGATTTTCCAACATTTAATTACCACTTATTTGGAATTTATTATGAAAGACCTATTATAAGAGAAAGAATTACCGCTCGTTTACAACAACGTCTGGAAAATGAAGATATGATAGGGGAGGTGGAAGGTTTGATAAAAGCAGGAGTTCCTACAGAAAAACTTAAGTTTTACGGATTGGAATATAAATTAATAACCGCTTATTTGTTGAATGAAATAAATAAAGAAGAACTATTTAATCAGCTGAACATTGCCATACATCAGTTTGCTAAGCGACAAGCAACTTGGTATAGAAAAATGGAAAAAAATGGCTTTAAAATTAATTGGATAGATGGTAATTTAAGTCTAGATGAAAAAGTGAATGAAGTATTGGATAGTTTAGGAGTTTAGGAGGTTATAAGTTTATAAGGCATGAGCAATTGTCATATCGATCGAAATTTTACAAGCTGAGGAACGAAGTTTAGTAAAATGAAGTAGAGATATCTTGTTGGTTAGGACTTGAAATTTTAAATTGGATGGTATTGGTTAATAAACAAGAAGATTGCTCGACTTCTTTTTTCAGCACTATTTTACAAATAGCACGAAAAAATTTGCTCGAAATGACAAAGACAAGGAATGAAAAATTTCAATCGATATGACAGTGTTGATTGGCTTTATGTAAAAAAAGTCCCTAATCGGGACTTTAAATTTTAGACTGCAACCTATACCAACCACCGCCATTATATACTTGCGTATAACCTTGCGATTTTAAAAGACGTTTTGCCATAGCACTTCTCGCTCCGGAAGCACAGCATGTTATAATTGGTCTGTTTTTATCTTTAAGGTGTTTTAAGTTATTATGCAACACATCTACAGGAATGTTGATAGACTTTTTTATGTTGCCCGATTTAAACTCATTTTTTGTTCTTACATCAAGAATAATGGCATTTTGCCTGATTAAATCAGCATAATCTGTTGCCGGGCCGAAGCCCAACAACTGCTTTAATGTATTTAGCATAACTTATTTAACGTTTTTAGATTGATAATAATTTACATCTAACCAAGAACCGGCATTACAACATTCAATACCGTTTTGAGATAAAAATTGCTCTACCATGCCGCTTCGGTTACCAGAGGCACAACATAAAATTAATGGTTGAGGTAGGCTTTTTACTTCATCTATTCTGCTTACTACTTCTTGTAGCGGAATATTGATAGAACCTACCGGGTTGCCCGACATATATTCCTCGGGGGTACGTACGTCTATAATGGTACCTTTATTTTCTGAAATTAATTGCTCGATGTTCATAGCATTGGGGTTTTAAAGTTGTTTTATTACGTTTTCTAGTTTATTACTTACTTGTGTGGCAATATCTCCTAACGAATCGTTTTTTACAGCCATCATAGAAGCCATTGGGTTAACTGCCGATACTTCTACCTTACCATTTTCTAATTGCTGAACAATTACGTTGCAAGGAAGCATAGTACCTATTTTCTCTTCAGCTTGTATCGCCTGATGAGCAAAATGAGGATTACACGCTCCTAAAATTCGATATGGTCTGAAATCAACATTAATTTTTTTCTTAAAAGTAGCGGTAACATCAATTTCGGTAAGGATTCCAAAACCTTCTTTCTGTAATTCTTCGGTAACTTTTTCTATGGCTTCATCAAAACCATAATCGGTAATTTTTGTGTAGTAGTAACTCATAGTTATAAATTTAAAGGGTTATATTATATTTAATGATACAAAGTTCAACAACAATATTTAAACCTACAGTAACATTTGTTACAAAAGTTAAAACAGTTTATTAACTACCTAGTTTTTATTCAAAAAAATAATACAATCTTAAAAACAACTAAATCGTTGTTAATCAACAATAAAAATCAATTACAAACGACTACAATTGACAATAAGCGAAAGTAACCAATTAGAAACCGAATGTTTTTTTGGAGCCGTCTTTACTTTGCACCATCAATTCTGAACGAATCAGGATTACTAAATAAAACTTTTTATAAACCATTTAAATTTTAGTATTATGAACAACTTAAGAAACAAAGTACAATTAATCGGAAACTTAGGTAATGCACCTGAAATTATTAACTTAGAAAGCGGTAAAAAATTAGCCAAATTTGCTATTGCCACCAACGAATCGTATAAAAATGCCAAAGGTGAAACAGTTAAAGAAACACAATGGCACAATTTAGTAGCGTGGGGGAAAACTGCCGAAATAGTAGAGAAATACCTTACTAAAGGAAATGAAGTAGCTATTGAAGGTAAGTTAACCAGCAGAAGCTACGAAGATAAAGAAGGTAATAAAAAATACATTACCGAAGTAGTAGTAAACGAATTACTCATGTTAGGCGGAAAAAAGTAACTTTCTATTTAAAAACAAAAAGACCGAATAGTTTTTCTATTCGGTCTTTTTGTTTAATAAAATAATTGTTTATCCTCCAAAATCATCAAATCTTACATTTTCTGGTGGAACTCCCCAATCGTCACACATTTTTGTAACAGCATTGTTCATTAAAGGTGGTCCACAGAAATAGAATTCTATATCCTCCGGAGTATCATGCTTACTTAAGTATTGGTCTATTACCACTTGGTGAATAAAGCCTACAAAACCATCTCCTTCTTCATCATTAATATCTTTCTTTATTTTCCAGTTATCAGATTCTAGCGGTTCAGAAAGTGCTAAGTAAAATTTAAAGTTAGGGAAGTCTTTTTCCAAATCTCTAAAATAGTGGATGTAAAACAATTCTGCTTTAGATCTACCTCCATACCAATAAGTAACTTTTCTGTTGGTTTTTAGGGTTTTAAATAATTCGTATAAGTGAGAACGCATTGGGGCCATTCCTGCACCACCACCAATATACAACATTTCGGCATCAGAATGATTAATAAAGAATTCACCGTAAGGACCTGAAATAACTACTTTATCTCCTTGTTTTTGGTTGAAGATATAAGATGAAGCTACACCAGGATTAACATCCATCCAATCTCCTTTATCTCTATCGAATGGAGGTGTTGCAATACGTACATTCAACATAATTTTTCTTCCTTCAGCAGGGTAAGAAGCCATAGAATATGCTCTAATAACCTCTTCATCATTTTTCATTACCAAAGGCCATAATTTAAATTTATCCCAATCTGGTTTAAATTTATCAGGCTCTCCTGGGTGATCTTGAGGATGAGCAGTTATGTCCATTTCCTCATACTTAATAGTACATGGAGGTATTTTAATTTGAATATATCCACCAGCTTTGTAGTCCATATCTTCAGGAATTTCTACAATAAACTCTTTGATAAATGTAGCCACATTGTAATTAGATACAACAGTAGCTTCCCATTCTTTAATTCCTAAAATTTCCTCCTCAATTTCAATTTCCATATCTTCTTTCACCTTCACTTGGCAGCCTAATCTCATCCCTTGAGCAATTTCTTTTCTAGAAAAATGAGGTTCTTCAGTTGGTAAAATACTTCCACCACCACTTTTAACTTCACACTTACATTGGATACAAGTTCCACCACCACCACAAGCAGACGGTAAGAAAATTCCTTGGTTACTTAAAGTTGTAAGCAGCGTACTCCCTGCTTCTACTTCCAAAACTTTATCGTGATTAATGGTTATTTTTACTGGCCCTGAGTTAGTCAGTTTTGACTTTGCCCAAAGCAACAATAATACTAATAATAATGCTACAATTGTGAAAACTATAATTGCAACTATAATTGTTGCTGTGCTGATTGCTAAAAACATATCTAAATATATTTGTTACGTAATTTTTTAATTAAAATTAAAGTTCTATACCCATGAAGCTCATAAAAGCAACTCCCATTAATCCACAAATGATAAAGGTAATTCCTAAACCTCTTAATGGTCCTGGAACATGAGAATACTTAATTTTTTCTCTAATAGCTGCAATAGCAACAATTGCTAACCACCAGCCCACTCCAGAACCTAATCCGAAAACTGATGCTTCACCAATGTTGGCATATTGTCTTTCTTGCATAAATAATGCACCACCAAGTATAGAACAGTTTACCGCAATAAGAGGTAAAAATATACCTAATGCACCATAAAGTGCAGGAGCAAATTTCTCAATAGCCATTTCTACTATTTGAACGGTAGATGCAATAACTGCAATAAACATGATAAAGCTCAAAAAGCTTAAGTCCATAGTAGCAAAGTCATCTCCCAACCAAGATAAAGCACCTTCTTTTAATACATAGTTTTCTAGTAAATAGTTAATAGGAACGGTTACTCCTAATACAAATATTACTGCCAAACCTAATCCGTTAGCTGTTGTTACTGTTTTTGATACAGCTAAGTAAGAGCACATGCCTAAGAAATAGGCGAAAATCATATTTTCTATGAAGATACCCTTTACGAAAATGTTAATATATTCCATGATCCGTTAATTTAATGCTTTTATAATTAATGATTTTCTTCAATTAGTTTTCTGTTTTTACTTCTTTGTATCCAAATATAGATACCCACAGTAATTAATGCCATTGGAGGCAGAATCATTAAACCATTGTGTTCATAACCTGTATTATTGGCTAAACTAGTTAAAATTTCTATTTTGCCTATTGCTGGTAAGGTTACTGTTCCTGAGCCAAATAATTCTCTGAAAAATGCAACCACAATAAGTATCAGACCATAACCAAACGCGTTACCTAAAGCATCTAAAAATGAAGCTCCTGGTTTGTTAGCCAACGCAAAAGCTTCTAACCTACCCATAATAATACAGTTAGTGATAATAAGTCCAACGAATACCGAAAGTTGCTTACTTACATCATAAACAAAAGCTTTTAGCACTTGGTCAACCAAAATTACCAAACTCGCTACAATTACCAGTTGAACTATAATTCTAATTCTAGAAGGTATAATTTTTCTCATTAAAGAAACAATAACACTAGCTCCTATCATTACAAAAACAACTGATATAGCCATCACAAAAGCTGTTTCTACTTTAACGGTAATTGCTAATGCAGAACAGATACCTAAAACTTGAACGGTAATTGGATTATCGTCATTAAGGGGATCCTTAATAAGTTTCATGTTTTTCTTAGAAAATAATGATTCGCTCATAATTTTATAGTATTAAGATTTTAAATAAGGTTCGTAAGTTTTTAGTGTTCTTACTAACATTTCGGTAACACCATTTCCAGTAATTGTTCCACCACTAATAGCATCAACACCATGCTTATCACCTTCTGGAGCACCACCTTTAATAACTTTAATTGATTGATAATTTCCTGATTCATCAAAAACTTTCTTACCAATAAATGGCTCTTGAAACCAACCTTGGTTAATTTCAGCTCCTAATCCTGGAGTTTCTCCTTTGTGATCGAATGATGCTCCTGCAACTGTATTTTTATCTTCTTCAAGAGCAATATAGCCCCAAATTGGTCCCCAAAGCCCTTTGCCAACCAAAGGAATAATGTATTTCTTGCTTCCTTCATTTTCATAAATATAAATTGGGAAGTTTTTTTGTCCGCCAGATTTATATTCTTTCAACACATCTACTTTAAATGCATCACCCTCTATCTGCTCACCTTTTTCATTCAGTACAATTTCTTCTGTAATGTATTTATTATAGGTGTCTTGAGCTTCATCTCTTGACACTTCTAAACCAACAGATTGCAAGATATTTTGCATTTTTTCACGTTCTATGTTTTGATTTTGCATCGGTTTTAAACCTTCTGAGGCAAAAGCCAACAATAGTGCTACAATTACTACCATCACGAATGAGAATCCTATGGTATATTTATTACTATTTACATCCATTTTTTTATAGTTTAAGCTTTAACACTAACTCTTTTAAGTCTTCTTTTAACATTTGCTGCAACAACATAGTGGTCGATTAATGGAGCCATAATATTCATGAATAAAATAGCCAACATTACTCCTTCCGGATATGCAGGATTAAATACTCTAATCATTATTGCAAAAATTCCGATAAAGAAACCATATATGTATTTACCTGTATTTGTTTGAGAACCTGTAACAGGATCGGTTGCCATAAATACAGCACCAAATGCAAATCCTCCTATTACCAATTGATGTATTGGTGTTAACTCCATAAATGGATTTGCTCCCCATAAATTAAATAACAAAGCCATAACATAACCACCAACAAAAGTAGATAACATTATTCTCCAACTAGCAATACCTGTAACTAACAATAATACAGCTCCTAAACCTATTGCTAAAGCAGAAGTTTCTCCAATAGAACCCGGAATAAAACCAATAAATGATTCCATAACACTAGCATTCATTGTATTTAAAGCTTCTGTACCACCTTTAACTGCTTGTGCTAAAGGTGTTGCTCCAGAAAAACCATCAACCAATTGTTGTCCTTCTTCTAAACTGGTATTTACCCAAACTTCGTCACCCGACATTTTGGTTGGATAAGCAAAGAATAAAAATGCTCTGGCAGTTAATGCAACGTTTACAATGTTCATTCCTGTTCCTCCAAATACTTCTTTACCTATTACAACAGCAAAAATTGTTGCTACACCTACCATCCATAATGGCACATCAACTGGTAATACTAATGGAATTAACATCCCAGAAACCAAAAATCCTTCTTGAATAGAATGTTTGTTAAATGCAGCAAAAATAAACTCTACACCTAACCCAACACCATAAGAAACAATAATTATTGGAAGTACTTTTAATGCTCCAAAAATAAATTTATCCCAAAACATATCACACACATGGCTAGCTGTTGTTACTTCGCCTAATGCTAAAAAATGTTGATGTCCTACATTGTAAATACCAAATAATAAAGAAGGAATTAAGGCTAAAATTACCATTACCATGGTTCTTTTTAAGTCTATACCATCTCTGATGTGTACCCCGTTTTTATTGGTATGACCAGGTACAAAAAACAAGGTGTACATTCCATCCCAAACCGTATAAGCCAAAGGAAATTTCCCGTCAGCTTTCGGCTTTATTTTTTGCATAAAATTGTCTAATGCTTTCATATTATTTTTATAAGTGTAAGTGCTTACAGTTTACTTTTATATTTATTATTAGCTCATTTCTTTTTTTAGCTTATTTAACCCTTCTCTAACATAATGTTGAACTGGAGTTTTTGAAGTACACGCATATTCGCAAAGTGCAAAATCTTCGGGAGCTACTTCATAAATTCCTAATTTTTCCATGTTGTCAATATCATCTACCAAAATAGATTTTAATAATTGAACTGGATAAATATCCATTGGGAAAACTTTCTCATATTCACCTGTAACTACCAACGATCTTTCTTCACCATTCATATTGGTATTTAAATCGTATTGTTTGTTAGGCATTAATTTAGAGAAAAATGTTCCTGAAAGGCTGAATTTGTCAAAGCCTGGTGCTAGCCATCCCATAAACTGATTGTTTCCACCTTCAGGGATAACAGTAAGTTGGTAATCGTAAAAGCTTAAATACCCATCTTCAGAAATTTTTGTTCCTGTTAATGGATTTCCACTAATGTATCTTCCACCTTCTTCTACATTTCCTTTAACAATAGTATCTATTTTAGCTCCTAAAACAGTTTTAACATAAGATGGTTTTTTAACTAAAGAACCTACAAAAGCAATAGAACGAGTTGCATCAAATTTACCTTCTTTAAATAGTTTTCCTATGGTTAACACATCAAGTGCTTTAAGTGTCCAAATAATATCACCTTTGTTTATTGGTTCTAAATGGTGTATCTGAACACCTACATTTCCAGCAGGATGTGGTCCTGAAATTCTATTAATCTGTACATTTTTAGCACCAGTAAATACTTCGTCAGCATTAGTATTACCATTTATATTTAAATGTACCTTACCATCTGTTAGTTTTATTAGTGCATCTAACCCAGCCTGAAATTCAGCTGATTTACCATGAGCAATAAAACCATAATCTGGTGCTAAAGGAGCTGTATCTATCGCTGTAATATGTATAGTTTTTGGCGTATCTTTAGGATTGGCAATTATATCGTAAGGTCGTTGTCTGATAAATGGCCAAACTCCACTTTTTAGTAAGTTTTCTTTCACTTCCTCTCTCGACAAAGTTGAAGGATCTGCTTGCTTAAAAGATTCGTATTGAATTTCAGCATCAGCTTTAACCTTTACTTCTAAAATTTTTCTTTTATCACCCCTAACAATATCTATTACCTCTCCACTTACTGGCGATGTAAATAAAACCTCTTCTGCCTCTTTATTATAAAATAATGGAGAACCAGCTTTTACCTTGTCACCAACTTTTACAGAAAGTTTTGGCACTAAAGTAGGAAAGTCGGTAGGTTTTAAAACAACTTCTGTTGCTGTAATAGTATTAGTGTGTAATTTTTCGGCAGCACCTTTTAGGTTTATGTTTGCTCCCCTTTTAATCTTAACGTCTTTTGACATAATTTTTTTAGATTAAATTATAACTGCGACAAAATTATAAAATTCGGTAATCTGGCAAAGGAAATATTAAAAAAAATAAACATTATTTGACAACTACTGGCTTAACATCGCTTAATATCTTAATTTTACTGACGAATATTTTTATTAACATGGTTTTCGGCTCAAATGTTGATGTTTTGATTACCAATGATTTATGTATTTTAATTTTCTCTACACCATGAAAAAAATCTTCACTACAATGGTTATTTCTGCATTTTCTGTCAGTTTGTTTATGTTGATATCTAGTTTTATTTCAAAAAAAACTATTGTTGATGACTATACTGGAGATAATTATTTAAGATATGAAGATTATATTTATGTTGATCATATAAAAACTGTGCTACTTCATCACACAGGAACCCCTTTAAGTAACCCTATAATTCCATTAAATGGAACCGAGCAATTGCTATTAAGCTTTGATGATTTTAAAACCCTACCCCGAGATTATTACTACTCTGTTGTGCATTGCAATGCTAATTGGACGCCATCAGATTTAAGACCTAACGAATACATTAATGGCTTTTTTGAAGATATTATTTTCGATTATCAATATTCTATTAATACAGATATACCTTATTTGCATTACCAATTACAAATCCCAAATGAAAATATTTCATTTACCAAATCGGGGAATTATCTTATAAAAGTTTACGAAAACGGAAAAAAAAGTAAACCTATGCTTACTAAAAGATTTATGGTATATGATAATAAAGTCTCTATAAATATAGACCCTAAAAGAGCTACTAATGTTGATTTACAATTTAGTCATCAAGAAGTTGATTTTACCATAGACCATACTGGTTATAATATTGTAGATCCTTTTAAAGACTTACAAGTAGTAGTTTTTCAGAATTTGAGGTGGGATAATGCTATTTATAATTTACCACCACGTTTTATTAAAGGCCAAGAGTTAGTTTATGATTACGAAACAGAAAATAGCTTTTTTGGTAATAACGAGTTTAGAGAGTTCGATTTAAAAAGTATCCGTTATCAAACTTTAAATGTAGAACGTATTGAATACAACAGCCTAAATAAAATAAATGATGCTTATTTAGTACCAGATGAAAACCGATCGTATAAACGATACACTACCAACCCCGATATTAACGGGAACTTTTTAATTAAAAGAAATGAAGGCGAAAGAAGCCAAGTGGAAGCCGATTATGTTAATGTTCATTTTACATTAACTAATGTTCCTCCTAAAGATGGTGTTTTTTATGTGTTTGGCAAACTAAGCGATTGGAAATTTAAAGATGAGTTTAAAATGGCTTACGATTCTGCTTCAAGCAGCTATACTACTGAAGTTTTGCTTAAACAAGGCTTTTATAATTATGCTTACTGTTTATTAAAAGATGGTGCTAAAACTATGGGCGATATGACAGAAATTGAAGGTTCGCACTCCCAAACCGAAAACGATTATATGGTATTGGTTTATCACAGATTACCCAATAGAATTTATGATGAACTTATTGGCTTTCAAACAATTAATACTAAAAATCAGTAGGGCTACTGTTTTGCAATACATAAATGATAGAAAAATATTACCTGTTTTATATCCTTGCTTTTATTGCCGAAGTTATTGGAACGGTTAGCGGTTTTGGTTCTTCTATTTTATTTGTTCCCATTGCTTCTATTTTTTTCGATTTTAAAGTTGTATTGGGAATTACCGCTCTTTTTCATGTGTTTAGCAACCTCTCTAAAATATTTTTATTTAGAAAAGGTTTAGATAAAAATGTAGCGATTAGATTAGGTATTCCTGCAGTAATTTTTGTGATAATAGGTGCATTACTCAGCAATTTTGTTCCTCAAAAAGAATTGGAGCTACTCATGAGCTTTATACTTATTTTGCTAGCCATTTACTTAATTATTTATGCCAACAAAAAAATTGAAAAAAGCAACAAGAACCTTTATTTAGGTGGTGTGGCTTCGGGCTTTTTAGCAGGATTAATAGGAACAGGTGGTGCCATTAGAGGACTAACCTTAACCGCTTTTAGCTTAGAAAAAGATATTTTTATAGCTACATCTGCCTTAATAGATTTGGGGGTAGATACAAGTAGGACCATAGTTTATTTCTTTAATGGTTATTTTATTAAAGAATTTTTAGTTACCATTCCTATATTAATAGGTATTAGCTTTTTAGGGAGTTATGTCGGGAAATTAATTCTCAATAAAACACCTCAACACTTTTTTAGGATGTTTGTACTTGCAGTAATTATACTTACTTGTCTGTTCCAAATTACCAAGTATATTTTTAATTGGTAATTCTTACCCAACTCCATAAACTCTTTTCTTTTAGTAACTAATTTATTATTAATATACCTGTAATAACTATCTAATTTTTATACTTTTGCAAAATTAAATAAATTGTGTTTTTTATGAGTATTGAATATATTAAAAGAGTTTTTAACCAAGCATCCTTAATCGAATTAAACCAAAAATATAGAGCATTAACTCCTGAACAAAGAGTTAATGAATTGTATAAAGATTTTAATGAAGCTGAAATAATGCTAACATCTTCTTTTGCGGGTACTTCTGCATTACTGCTCAAACTTTTTTCAGACATACACCCCTCACAAGAAGTATTGTTTATAGATACCGGTTACCATTTTAAAGATACCATTATATATAAGGATTACCTTACCCAACTTTACAACTTAAAAGTAACCAGTGTTGGTACTGAAAAGTGGAAACATGATTTTACTACCAATGACCAAACCTGGAAAAAAGACCCCGATTTATGTTGCTCCATTAACAAAGTAGAACCCTTAGAAGCCTTAAAAGAAAACTATACTGTATGGGCTTCAGGATTAATGGCTTGGCAGAGCGACCACAGATCAACGCTAGATATTTTTGAGGAGCGTGGTGGCATTCTAAAGTTTTACCCTTTGTTAGATGTTTCTCGTGAGGATAGAGACAATTACATCAGAGAACACCATTTGCCTTTTCATCCCTTAATTTCTAAAGGGTATTTTTCTATAGGATGCGAACACTGTACAGTACCCGGTAAAGACCGAAGTGGCAGGTGGAACAACAACCCCAAAACCGAATGTGGTCTGCATTTGTAATTTTTTTATATATTTTTAAAAAAGAATAATCAGACTTAGGTTTACTATTTTTAGGAAGCTTACACCTTCAAACATACAAAAGAAATCCCTCCAAATCAAACTACCTCTTCAAACTGATAGCTGTAGAGTTTTTTGTAGTAACCATCTTTTTGCAGCAGCTCGTGGTGGGTACCTTCTTCTACTACGTTGCCTTTGTCTATTACTAAAATTTTGTTGGCATTTTGTATGGTAGATAAACGGTGAGCTACAATTATAGAAGTAGTGTTTTGCGTCAGCACTTCGGTAGCATGTTTTATCAATGCTTCAGATTCACTATCTATAGAAGAGGTAGCTTCATCTAAAATTAATATTTGTGGCTCGTGTACATATGCTCGGATAAATGAAATTAATTGTCGTTGCCCGGAAGAGAGTAACGCACCACGCTCTTTTACATTGTAATGATAACCACCGGGAAGTCTAGAAATAAAATCATGTGCTCCAATTTTTTTGGCAGCATCAATTACTCTCTCCTCGCTAATATCATCGCTATAAAGCGTAATGTTGTTATAAATAGAATCCGAAAATAGGAAAACATCTTGCAACACCACTGCCATAGATTTTCTGAGGTGGTTGAGCTCTATATCATTTATATTAATATCATCAATGTAAATGTTGCCTTTGTTTATTTCGTAATACCTGCCCAATAAATTAATAATAGACGATTTCCCTGCTCCTGTTGCTCCAACCAACGCCAACGATTGTCCTTTGTTGATGGTAAATGAAATGTCTTTCAGTACCCATTCTTCATTGTTGTAGGCAAACCACACGTTTTCAAAACGGATGTTGCCTTTTAGCTCGCTAAAGATTTGTGTTCCTTCATTGCTTATAGAGTCTTCGGTATCTAATACTTTAAAAACCCTTTCGGAGCTTACCATTCCCATTTGTAAAGAGTTAAAACGGTCGGCTAACTGACGAATAGGGCGGTACAACATGTAAATAAAAAAAGTAAAGGCAAAAATTTCTCCTGGCTCGGCAACTTCTAAAGAAACCTCTTTAAAACCATACCACACCAACAAGGCAACAGAAAGAGCAGATAAAATTTCTACCAACGGAAAGAAAATGGAATATGCCCAAACGCTTTTAATGTGTGCATTTCGATGTTTTTTATTGATGTCGGCAAAAATTTCGCTTTCTATTTTTTCTCTGTTAAAAATTTGCACAATAGACATCCCTGTAATATGCTCCTGCACAAAAGTGTTTAGTATAGAAACTTGATTTCTTACTTCCTGAAAAGCATCTTTAATAGCACGTTTAAACATATTCGTTCCTATCAATAAAATAGGTATAGGAATAAGGGTAATGAGGGCTAAATCCCAATTAATAACGAACATACAAACAACCGCAGAAATGATTTTAAGTAAATCGCCAAGAATTACTAAAATTCCCGCAGAAAACATTTCGGCAACGGTTTCAATATCAGAAACAGTACGGGTTACCAATCTACCTATTGGGGTTTGGTCGAAATATTTCGATTTAAAATCAACAACATGCTTAAAAACTTCATTTCTAATGTCTTTAATGATGTTCTGCCCAACTAAATTGCCATAATAAGTAAATACATATTGCAAAATGGTTTCTAAAATTAAGATACCAATTAACCACATGGTAATATTAAATAAGCCTAACTCGTCTTTGGTTTCAATGTTTTTATTTACAGCAACCTGTATTAATAAAGGACGAGCAACAGAAACTACAGCCAACACAATACTTAAAAAAGCGGTAAGGTAAAAAATGCCCTTATAAGGAGCAACATATCGCATTACCCGATTAAAAAGTTTAAAATCAAATGCTTTTCCAGATACGCTTTCCATGTTTTTATTAGTTAATAGTTATTTGTTATTGGTTAATAGTTCCTTGTTATTCGATTAACAATTAACGATTAACCTTTAACTTCTTTCAAAAACGGATATCCAATTTTAGTTAAAAATAAGCCATGGGCGGGAACAGATTTTCCGGCATTACTTCTGTTTTTTGAAGCAATAATTTCGGTTAGTTCTTCCACTTTAATTTTTTGCTGACCAACATCCAACAGTGTCCCTACAATTGCTCGCACCATATTTCTTAAAAACCGGTTGGCAGTTACGGTAAAAATAAGTTGTTCGTTATGGGTTTTCCAATACGCTTCAGTAATGTGACACATATTGGTAAAGGTATCGGTTTTACTTTTGCTGAAACAAGAAAAATCGGTTTCCTGAATAAGCAATTCGGCTGCCTCATTCATTTTTTCAATATCCAGCTTATAAGGGAAATAATGAGCTAATTCGGTTGTAAAAGGATTTTTAGTTGTTGAAATTCGGTATTCATAAGTTCGGTAGGTAGCACTAAATCGAGCATGATCATCTTCTTTTACTTCAAAAATTTGATTACAAGCAATGTCTGCTGGTAAAAAGCTGTTTAACTTAAAAAGCAGTTGAGCAGTATCAATAGATTGGTTGCTATCGAAATGAGCAAAAAGTTGTTCTGCATGTACGCCTGTATCTGTTCTTCCTGCTCCGGTAATCATAATTTCTTTTTGCAATAAGGTACTTAGTGCTTTGTTTACTTCTTCCTGTACACTATGGGCATTTTGCTGAATTTGCCAACCGTGATAGTTGGTGCCTTTGTAAGCGAGTTCAACAAAATATCTTGCCATGATACCTTAGGTTTTTGTGTGAAAATTTGCTGCAAAAGTAAGCAATAGTTAGATAAATAGTTGAAGTATTGAGCTAGTTTAGGTGTTTAGCTTGTTAATAGTTCTGAAAAATTTAAAGTTGTGATGTGGAATAAATGTAGTGAGAGACATTGCTTGAAATAAAGCTAGAGAAATCTTTTAACTTAGGTGGTGATAGTTGTTTAGCTTCTACGAGTTTTATTAATTCACATTGCAATTTTTCCGTCATAACACAAATAATGAAGTCCTCTCATTGCATCAATGCAGTGATTACCCCAATGGTGATTAAACCCAAATTTAAGCGACCATAAAGCGTCTTTAATAGATTCGTTAGTTTTAAGGTTATCGATTTTATGAAGTTCTTCTTTTAAATCAGAATAAATATCAGCAAAGTCGTCTACCAACCAGCCTTGTGTTGGTTCTTTTTTGTTGTCATATATTGGATTAAACACTTCCCAATAGAAACATTCTTTTCCGAGATTTGAAATCAAATTTTGATTTATTTTTATAAGTTTTTCATTATCAATTTCTTCAAATTCACTATCGGATCCTGAAAATTTTAAATCAACCGTTTCTAGTTCTAAACCTTTTTGATAAAGCTTAGCTAAAACTCTATGAGATTCCTTATAAAATGTTTCTTGATTTAATTCATCATTTTCTAAAAGTTTCACAAATTGTCGAGCTACTTCTAAGAAATCAGAAGTTAATTTTTTGTTAAGAAGTTCGTTTATTTCTGCCGATAGTTGGTTCATTATTTATTTGTATTGTGGTTAACTTATATAAATCGAAGTTTCATTAAAGTTACTTACTTTTCCAAAAGTAAGAAGATTTAGCTTCGCTGAACTTACGTTTCTCGACAGCATTTTTCTGTTTGCTAAAGCAATCGAAAAATATTGCTCGAAATGACATTAGAGGGAATGTGTTGCTAATTGAATGCTTCTCTAATTACTTAAAATTAACAGGCTTCATATCTAAATTATAAAAAACAAAAGACCATATATCTGTCCATTCTTGTATTAATTTAGCCTTAGATTTTCCTGCTCCGTGTCCGCCTTGGGTATCAATTCTAATAAGTGTTGGGTTTTTTCCAGCATTTACTTGTTGAAGAGTAGCGCCAAACTTAAAAGAATGAGCAGGAACTACTCTATCATCATGGTCGCCAGTAATAATCATAGTAGCAGGATAAGCTGCTTTTTTTAAATTGTGCAATGGCGAGTATTTGTACAGATACTGAAATTGTTCTTCATTTTCGCTGCTTCCATACTCTACTGCCCAAGCCCAACCGATAGTGAACTCATGGTAACGAAGCATGTCTAATACACCCACCATAGGAATAGCTACCTTAGCAATATCAGGTTGTTGAGTCATTACAGCACCAATAAGTAATCCGCCATTGGAACGACCATGTATGGCTAGTTTTTCTGTTGAGGTATATTTTTTTTCCTTTAAAAAGTTGGCGGCAGCAATAAAATCATCAAAAACATTTTGTTTATTTTCTAACATGCCTGCTTTATGCCATTCTTCGCCATACTCGCTACCACCTCTAATGTTGGCAACAGCATAAATACCTCCGTTTTGCATAAATACAGCTTTGCTCACATCAAAAGTTGGTTTTACACTTATGTTAAAACCGCCATACGCATAAAGCATACAAGGGTTTTTACCATTTAATTCGATGTCTTTTTTATGCGAAATAAACATAGGGATTTTTGTGCCGTCTTTACTTTCATAAAAAACTTGTTTGGTAACATATTCCCCTGTTTTAAAATCCACTCTGGGCTCAAAATAGAGGTCTGTTTGTACTTCTTCTAAATTTACTTGATAGATTTTTGTTGGAGAAATGTAGCTGCTAAAAGTAAAGTAGGCGGTAGGCTGATTTCTTTTTCCGCTAACTCTCCCAGCAATACCTATTTCAGGCAATGTTAATGCTGTTAATAATTCACCATCAAAAGAATAGGCTTCTATTTTCGATTGAACATCTTTAAGGTAGTTTACAAATAGTTTATCACCGGCAATACTTACATTTTCAATAACATATTCTTTTTCAGGAATAAGTTCTTCCCATTGTTCTGGTGAAGATTGTTCTATAGTGGCAAATACAATTTTTTTGTTGGGAGCATTATAGTTCGTAATAAAAAACAGTTTGTCTTCTTCATTACCAATAAAACTTGTTTCGTTGTCAAAATTCTCGATAAACTGAATAAATTCACTTGTTGGTTCCTCAAGATGTTTAACATAAATAATATTTCCACTTGTACCTTCGGAAGCACTAACAATTAAAAATTTTTCATCTTCGGAAACCCTAGCTCCAAAGTTTCGGGTAGGATGTTCTTGACTTTCAAAAATAATTTTATCTTTCTTTTGTTCGCTACCCAATTCGTGGTAATACACTTTATGAAATTCATTTTTGGCTGCCAATTCTTTCCCCGCTTTTGGTGGAGCATAACCGCTGTAATAAAAACCGTTTTTATGCCAAGAAACACCCGAAAACTTTACCCATTGAATATGGTCGCTAAGTAATTTTTTAGTGGCAATTTCCATCACTCTTATTGCTGTCCAATCTGAACCCGACTCAGAAATGCCATAAGCTAAATATTTTTCGTCTTTAGAAACACTTGTAAACTTAACTGCTATAGAACCGTCTTCTGATAGGGTGTTAGGGTCGAGCAACACTTCCTCTTCATCAGATTCATTTCCAGTAATATAATAAACGCTATGGTTTTGTTTGCCATCGTTTTTGGTTAAAATAGTAAAGTTGTTGTAATGACTGGGAATGCCTTTGGTTTCATAATCCCATAAGTTAGTTAGCTGTTTGTGAATGTATTTTCTGTAAGGAATTTCAGTTAAATAAAGTTCAGTGGTTTTATTTTGAATGGTTACCCAATTCATAGTTTCTTCACTATTATCATCTTCTAACCATCTGTAAGGGTCTTTTACTGTTGTACCAAAATAATCTTCTTCCACTTCACCAGTTCTGGTTTCGGGATAAGTAATTTTTTGTTGAGCGAATAGGTTGAACAAACATAATTCGGCTATAAGTAGGATAAATAAATGTTTCATTTTTTTATAAATTTTAAGAGGTAAAGTTACTCAAAAATGCGTTTGTTTTTTTATGATAGCACCTAAGGATTGTGGGGGTATAAGGTTGTGTTTTTTAATTTATCTATTATTTTTTTTGTTTTATCAGTAATAATCTCGATTGTACTTTCATTAATTTTCAAACTTATATTACATACCCACCAATTAGTATCTTCGAAAAGTTCAGGTTTTGTAAATCCTTGCTGTTTACATTTTAGATTAAATTGATTTAATATTTGCTCATTATTTGTATGAATGGCAATGCAAAAAGGATTTCCTGTTTCTTTCCAGTAATCAAACCACTCACCAATATATAAACTATACGAATCGATTGAATCACAATAAAACCCATACTCATTTAGAATGTTTGTTTTGTTTGAGGTAATTTCAACCCCACTTTTTTGAAGTTCGGTTTTTACTTGATTAATTAAAACTGTTAATTTTTCAAGAGAACTTGGAGTATCAATATTATACATAATGTCTAAAAATTTATTATCAATTTTTACATGTTTTGGTTCGAACCATTCTTTTAATAGTTCAAGATATTCGTTTAGTAATGGATTGCCTTCAAATATTTCTTCTTGTTCAATTCTATAAATAATTTCTGACCAAAATATCGTTTGAGTTTTAATGTTGGAATTATCATGTGATTTTCTTTTGTCATAAATATCTAAATATTTGTAATTCTTAGGAGTTAATAATATCAACATCTTTTTACTCTTAGGTATTCCTTCAAGTTCTTTAAGATATCCACTTGGTTGATTACTGGTTAGTATTGTGTTCCAAACTTTAATTTCGATATAAATTTCTATAGTCTGTGTTGAAATTATTAAATCAGGTCGCCCATTATCAGTAGTCTTTTGAGTTGAGAAATTTTCAAATTCAATATCTTCAACTGAAAAATCACAATCTATCAAACTTAGAAATTCTCTTCTAAACACCTTGAATTTCATGATGTTTTTAAAAAGCTCTGTAAAAGTATTTTCGTTATAAACTAAATTTTCAAAGATTGTCATAATCGCTTGTTAATTGTTTTTGCCAAAATGCTGGACAATTTAGCTTTATCAGATTGTTTTCTTCAAATGTATAAAAAATAGTTTATAAAGTACGAAATGTTATCCGTTAAATGTTATTGGTTAATTGTGGCTATGTTCAAGCTCCAACGGAGCGTAATTTATACAGTATTGAGTGTAGCTCAATACGAATACAATGTGTTTACGACAATCAAAACACACCTCTGATGTTGTAATCTCGCTGCTATCGCAACTTCGAAC
>JAVVER010000031.1:0-28188 GCA_032251145.1 Vicingaceae bacterium
TCTATTTTTTAAAACCTTTAGCCTAAAATGGAATTTTTAAGGTTCGACTACATAACGGATTATGACATCTTCCAACCCAATAATTTTTAATGCTTTTTGGATACAATGATGCACCTGAGCACTTAAATAAACTACACTTTTTGTAATTTTTTCATTTTTAATTTGATGTTTATCTCGAGCAGCAGCTAAGGCAATTAAATTAGAGATAGACCCTCCTGAAGCCAAATTTCCTACCGCAGTTTTAGGGAAAGAAAAGACTTCTTTTAACCAATTAATTACTTCGTTTTCTATGGTAACTGCTCCTGGTGAAGCATAAAAAACTCCTGCATATTCATTAGAAATAGCAGCTAAAAAATCACCCAAGGCAGCAGTATAAATTCCACCTCCGGGAATGTAACCTACATGTCCGCCCGATGCTGCTTTAATACCTGTATCAATAACTTCCGATTGGTACAGCTTTAAAAGTGCTTCAATGGTTGTTGGTGTTTTAATTGCGAGTTTATCACTTGCTTGTGTAGTTGCCGTAAAAGAGGTTAAGTTAGGTAATTCTTCAATAAATTGATTGGCAAATGCACTTACTTTATCAAGCAATTGCTTTCTATCGGATAGTTTTACTTCTAATTGGTTGGCAATTTTTTCTTGCTCTTTTATCTTGGATATTAATTCTTGCATAAATTCTTAATTCAATGCAACAAAAATAAACATACGGAATAAGAAAGCATATTAAATGTTAAACTATAAACCTGAGTTCTATTATAATTTTATTCGGAATTGGTTTTTGATAAGGAATAAAATCAACTTACGACTTCATTAAATTTTTTCAAGATTTCTATTGTGGCTTCATTGGTATATTGCTTACTTCTGTAGTTAGAAACCCATTTTATTCCAGCAATGGAGTTGGTTAAAAACAATTCGTCTGCTTGCAACAGCATGCTTCCTGTTACAGCTCCTTCTATTACTGTAATATTCATGGATTCTGCAACTTCAATAATATGTTTTCTAGTAATTCCATCTATACAACCTTCGGAAAGTGATGGTGTATAAATTGTGTTATTTTTATACAAAAAAACATTGGAACTAATGGCTTCCACAATATGATTGTTTTGGTTGACCATTAAACAGTCATCTAAATTATTTTCGGTTTTGTAAATTCCAGTAAGTACATTGGGAATTTTATTGGTAGTTTTTATTTGAGTTAAAACGGTGGGATGAACTCTAATGTCTGTATATAAATCTATTGACAATCCTTTTTCATTAAGTTCATATAAGTTTTTGGAAATAGGAATTGCTTCTATTACATAGGATTTGGTGTCGTTTTTTGGAGTGTAAAGTCCTTCTCCAACTCTAAAAACCGTAATTCTTACTCTTCCGCCTTTTTTAATGTCATTTTTCTTAATTAGGTGAACTATTTGCTCATACAGTTCTTCAAAAGTAAGTGAAATAGCATTCATCCTGAGCAAATCCATTCCTTTTTTAAGGCGGGCAAAATGGTCTTTAACAAAAACGGGAACCCCGTTAATTATTCTAATGGTTTCAAAAACAGCATCGCCATACTTAAACGCTCTGTTGTCTATTGTAAATACCTTCTCTTCTTCTTCATATAAAAAACCATCATAATTTATGTAGCGTTTTTTTATCAAAACAAGTAGTTTTTTAGTTGGTTTAGGTTGGTGTTTGGCTCAATTTTAAAAGACCTCACTTCTGCTTTAGTTGCTGCATCAATATCTCGCTGACTGTCACCAATCATAAACGATACAGTTTTATCAACATTAAAACGTGCTATGGCTTTTTCCAATAGTAATGAATCTGGCTTTCGACAAATACATTGTTCTACATCTGAATGATGCGGACAATAATAAATTTCTAAAATAGTAAGTTCTGCTTTTTTAAATTGAGTTAACATGTGGGCGTGTACGAGATGTACGTCATTTTTGTTATATATTCCTTTAGAAATGCCTCCCTGATTGGTAATTACAATAAATTCATAGCCTTTTTCCTGAGCCAATTTTAGGAATTCAACTACTCCTTCGTTTATTTCAAAATCAGTTACTTTAAAAGTATATGCTCCTCTTTCTTTATTTATTACTCCGTCTCTATCTAAAAAAATAACTTTACGCATAGGGTTAGTTGATGAGTTTATAAGGTTAATAGTTTAAAAGTTTACTTTGATTGTTAATAGAAAACATTGTTCTCAACTCTCCCCCTAACCCCCTCTCTTGGAAGAGAGGGGGAATAGTTATCGCAAGATAACTTGGGGGTGAATTAAAATAATTCGAATGTAAAACGTTACTCTTTCTATTAGAAAAAGCTCGAATTAATACTTTTTTTATCGATAACATTTCTTTATTCAAAACTGCTTATGTTTAAAAATTTAGAGCGTTCATTAATTGACCTATAAAATTCATAAAAGCGTTAGGAACAAAAATTAATGTAAACAAAAATCCGAAAACTGCTCCCCATGTATGAGCATCATGAGCTACATTGTCATTACTTCTTTTATCCATATAGATTTCATAGGCTAAATATAGCACACCAAACAATAATGGATTAATTGTAAAAGGCAAAAAGATTATTCCTATTCCTCCTGTAAAAGGCATAAATGCTATAGCAGCAAACAATACTGCAGAAACAGCTCCTGAGGCTCCTACAGAGTTGTAACCGTAATTATTTTTATGTCGGGCTAATGCTGGCAATGATGCTATCGCTATTCCGCCAACATAAATAAACAAGTAGTAAACAACTCCCATTACGCCCATTTCATTTATTAAAATGGTTTCTACAATCTCTCCAAAACTGTACAACACATACATATTAAAGATAAGGTGAAAAATATTTTCTTTATCATGAACAAAAGCATGTGTAAACAGACGATACCACTCTTTATTATTATAAACTAAATAAGGATTAAAAAGTAGTTTGTGATAGAGCTGAGCATTACTATTGGCGGCAAAAGAAACAATAACGGTAATAATAATAATAATAAGGGTAATACTCATTCAGCTAGTTTTAAAATGTTACTTGCTATTTAGTTAGCAATTTATTCGCAAAGGCAATCACTTTTTAATCCTTCAAAGGAAATATTTACAAGTGTTGCAATGTCTTCTTTTTCTTCTGCGGTAGATAATCTTCTAGGTTCGCACGTTTCTATTAAAAGAATAACTTCTCTACCATCTGCTAATTTTCCTTCTATTTGGTATTCAGGACAAGGCTCTCTTGTGGTAGAACTTTCGGAAAAATTAACTTTAGCCTTTTGGAAAAAAGTTTTATCGAAATCTGCAAGAGCAATATTATTACACTCAAGCGTACAAGTTATGTATTTATTTGTTACAACCAATTCGGTTTCTTCAATAAATTCTAACACTCTGCCTTCGGGCAACCAAGAAGAACGTGCATCATCTCCTGTATAAAAAATAGCATAAACCATTACACATCCTAATCCGAAACCTATTAAATAATATTTTAACCTGTGTATAAATTTATCCATATTTTTTGTTTTTCCTTTGCTTGTGATGACCTATAGTCATCTCTATTAAATTTCGCTCCGTTGGAGCTTAAATTTCCAATTATTACATCGCCATTAACAACAAATTGATGTCTTTATAAGGCATGTTAAATGTTTCTGCTAAGTATTTATTAGTCAATATTCCTTTGTAAATATATACTCCATTTTGGATACCTACATAAGAACGAATCATAGCTTCTATTCCGCCATATTCTCCTGTATCTAATATGGTTGGAGCAATAACATTACTTAATGCATAAGAAGCTGTTCTGGCAACTCTTGAAGCAATGTTTGGTACACAATAATGTATTACTCCGTGTTTAGCAAAAACAGGTGCTTGATGGCTGGTTATTTCAGAAGTTTCTATACAACCACCTTTATCAATACTTACATCAACAATTACAGAATAATCTTTCATACATTTTACCATTTCTTCGGTAACAATTATTGGAGCTCTACCAATTTTACTGCTAATTGCTCCTATAACCACATCGGCTGTTTTCAGAGCTTTTAACAATACTTTTGGTTGTACTATTGAAGTTTGTAATCGTTGTCCGACTGCTGTTTGCAATCTTCTTAATTTATGAATGTTGTTATCAAAAACTTTTACAGAAGCACCTAAACCAACAGCACTTCTAGCAGCAAATTCGCCTACTGTTCCTGCTCCAAGAATTACTACTTCTGTTGGTGAAACACCTGAAATACCTCCGAACATTTGTCCTTGCCCCTTTCTTTGGTTGCTTAAATATTCGGCTGCAATAAGAATAGCTGTATTTCCTGCAATTTCACTCATAGCAGTAACAATGGGTAAAATACCTTCTGGGTCTTTAATAAAATCAAAAGCTACAGCAGTAATTTTTTTTGAAATTAATTTTTTAAGAAAATCTTTTGGTTGAATTGGCAACTGCAAAGCAGAAATTAATAACTGCCCATGTTGCATCAAATCAATTTCTTCCAAAGTTGGTGGCTCAACTTTAAGAATCATGTTGGCTTTATACACCTCTTCGGTACCGTAAACAATTTGAGCTCCCGCTTCGCTATAATCTTTATCACTAAAACTACAACCTTCTCCAGCTCCTGTTTCAATAATAACCTCATGTCCGTTGTTTACTAATAATGCCACAGCATCAGGAACTAAAGGAATTCTCTTTTCTTGAATAGAAGTTTCTTTGGGGATTCCTATTTGTAAACTACTTTTTTTACGAGCCACTTCAAGCATTTCTTCTTGAGGCATAAAACCATGGGCTAAAGATTTCAGTAAATCATCTGATGTTGGCATATCCTTAATTTTTTTCTTAATGAACAGTTACAAATTTATTAATTAGCAAGCACTTTACTAGCTAAAAACAAAACATTTATTAATACAAAATTGTTATTAATCTTTTATTGTCTTCAGTTAGTGTTATAGAGACTTTTACTGCTTTTTCAGGGATAAGGTTAGGAATTTTTTCGGGCCACTCTATAAAACAATAATTTCCACTATAAAAGTATTCTTCCACACCAAAATCCAACGCTTCTTCCTCTTCTTTAATTCTATAAAAATCAAAATGATAAATTTGTTGATTGTCTTCTGTAAGATATTCATTAACAATAGAAAAAGTAGGACTTTGAATGGTATCCGTTACTTTTAATGTTTTGCACAATTGCTTAATTAAAGTAGTTTTCCCAGCTCCCATCTCACCATAAAAAGTAATGATTTTATGGTTTCCTATTGCATACAAAAGCTCCTTAGCTATTTGGGGCAAATCTTCTAATGCAAAAGCGTTGAGTTTTATTTCAGAAACTTGACTCATATTAAATAGATAGTTTTTATTCCTCCAAAATTAAGGCATTATTCAACTTAAAATGTCTTTTTAAATCTACATTTAAAAAATGAGTAGTATCGGTGGTTATTTCTGCTGATGGCAAATATCCCGAATAAGGCAATGGTTTTAAATAAATAGGTTGTTGATGAGTAATGTTTGTTTTTATTTTTGCTAGTTCATCCATACGCTTATCATAAGCTGTTGCATAGTTGTTATGGATTTGAAATGTAAGCACTACAAACACGAATACACCTATTGTGTTTAATATTAATATAACTTTTTTCGACTTTTCTGAAATGGTAAATTTACTTCCTAATAAAAATAAATACCTGAATAGTAATATTAATATTAATAATGACGAAACTGTTGTAACTCTTTCGGGAGACAACGCTCCTAAAGGAATTACTACAATTATATGGTTAATAAATACTACTATACTTATAATGATGCACGAGTAAACAAGTTCTTTTAAAGGGTGAAATTTATTTATATTAGTTCTTTTAACATTTAAGAATGTTATTGGAATTGTTAAAAATAAAGCTGGTAAAAAAGTTTTATGAAATTGAAAAAACAAGGTCTTTACAGTTGCATAACCTGTATAAAGTATAACATCTAACCAATTCAAATCTGGAGTAATATTATCTCTAATTGCTGTTCCTTTACCCAAATAGTTTATTAAAAAACAAATGGTAAGTATTATAGCTGATACTAATAATGGTATTTTTTGTTGATTTTTTCTAAAAACCAAAAACCAACATATAAATATTAACAAGATAATTGTCATAGCTTCATTAGCACCAGGAATTGCCATTGAAGCTATAATTAAAATAACCCAATCTACTAATGCTTTTTCTTTATTAAAAAAAACACTTAATAAAAAAAGCAATGCTATAGTACTAGACATATATATAGCAGCACCCGAATACCAAAACCAAACATCATTTATAGCTTTTGAAGTAAAGAAAAAGACGGTAAGAATAAGAAATGATAATAGATTTTGATTATTAATTTTTATTTGATAAAACAAAGTAACCATTCTTAACAACCTCTTTATTCCTAAAAAAAGTAATAAAATATAAATTAAATTAAACACCATTAAAAAATAAGGCGATTCACCCCATTGAATAAACCATGCTAAAATCCAATTTGAAAAAAACCTACCGTTCCAATCAAATTGTAAGTGGTGAAATATTTCAAAAGGAGTTTTTGTTTTTATAGCGTATAAAAAATAAAAATCGTCTGCTGCATACCTATTAAAATAAGCAGTTGAGATGAAAAAAAAGCTCCACAACAACACCTGTATTAATAAATATGGACGAATATATTTTGGCAAATAACTAATTATTAGTTGATAATTTGGTAAAAATAAAAAATTAAAATGAGGTGGTTGGAGATTATTCCCTTACAAACTATATTAAAGAAGCTTTTTTACTATTTTTGCTCAAAATTATTCGGGGTGTAGCTTAGTCCGGTTAAAGTGCGCGTCTGGGGGGCGCGAGATCGGAGGTTCGAATCCTCTCACCCCGACTACTTATTTCTTTTAAATTGCAGTATTTAAAATGTTTCTTCATTATTTTACTGATAAAACCTGCTTCTAAATATTTTCAGATAATCATCTGGTACTTTAGTTTCAAAAACAACTTCTTTTTTAGTGGTTGGATGGATAAAAGCCAACTGTTTTAAATGAAGTGCTAATCTGCCTATAGGGTTTTCTGTAGCTTCGTATTTTTTGTCACCAATAATTGGATGTCCGAGGTTTTTCATGTGAACTCTCAGCTGGTTTTTTCTTTCTGTTTCTTGGTGGGCTTCTAACAAAGTGTAAAATTCATTTTTCTTAATTACCTGATAATGGGTAATAGCCAATTTAGCATCATCGCTTTTGCCTGCTACCACATACATCATTAGTGCTTTGTTTTCTTTTAAGTAGTTCACAATTTTACCCTCATCATTCTCCATAGTACCTTGCGTAACTGCCAAATACTTTCTGTTAGCAATGGTTCTATCCCAATCTTTTTGGATAGATACTTGGCTGTTTTTATTTTTAGCAAAAACCATTAAGCCAGAAGCATCTTTATCCAACCGATGAACAACAAAGAGTTTTGCCGTAGGATCATCAAGCTGAACATGGTGTGAGATGGTTTTATACACCGTTTGCATTTTAGAATTTCCTGAAGATATAGACAATAGCCCACTTTTTTTATCTACCACAATAATATCATCATCTTCAAAAATTACTTTTACTCCTTGGTAAGAAAGTTCTCTAAAAGGTTTGTCCCAGCTAATTTTTACTGTATCTCCTACTTTTAAAGCATGGTCGAACTGTTTAATAATCTTATCATTAACCATAAACTGTTTTCTTGCCAACATTCCCTTTACTTTATTTCGGGTTTTATCCTTAATGTTCTGTAACAAAAAATTGAGCAATTCGTCAGCTGTTTCTACTTTTAGTCGGCTTATTCGGTTTAAGTTTTTATTGGGCGATTTTTTTTGCATGCTATTTTAAATAAAGCAGCAAAGTTAGGTTAATCGTAAGAATAATATAAGTTTAAGCATAAACTTATTTTTACCTCACCCGAAACTACTTATTGTAGTTTCGACCTCTCCTAAAGGAGAGGTAAAAGCAGAACCTCTAGAACAAGTCTAGAGGGATTTTTTAGATTTAATTTGATATAATGAATAGCAAAAAATTATATTGCTTAATTTCGTTTTTCAAAAAAAGAGATTATGGTTACAAAAGAAAGTATTGTTAAAAATTGGCTTACACGCTATACAGGAAAGGCTTTAGAAGACTTTGGTCAGTATATTTTATTAACCAATTTTAATAATTATGTTGAATATTTTGCTAAAATAAAAAACGTTGCGGTTGAAGGTAAAGACAAAGCCATGCCCAATGCTACTGCAGATGGAATAACCATTATTAATTTTAGCATGGGAAGTGCTAATGCTGCAACCATTATGGATTTACTGAGTGCCATTAACCCAAAAGCATGTCTGTTTTTAGGAAAATGTGGCGGATTGAAAAAGAAAAATAATATTGGCGATTATATTTTACCCATTGCAGCCATAAGAGGCGAAGGAACATCTAACGATTACTTTCCTACAGAAGTGCCTGCCCTACCCGCTTTTACCTTACAAAGAGCTGTTTCTACCACCATAAGAGAGTTTAAAAGAGATTACTGGACAGGTACTGTTTATACCACCAACCGTAGAGTTTGGGAACATGATGAAGAATTTAAAAGCTATTTAAGAAAAATAAGAGCAATGGCGATAGATATGGAAACTGCTACCTTGTTTATTACTGGTTTTCATAACAAAATTTCTACAGGAGCATTGTTGTTGGTTTCTGATCAACCTATGATTCCAGAAGGAGTTAAAACCGATAAAAGCGACCAAGTAGTTACCAAAAGCTATGTTGAAGAACATATTAAAATTGGCATACAATCGCTAGAAGAAATTAGAAATCACGGAATGAGTGTTAAACATCTTAAATTCTCTTATTCGGAAGATTAAACAATAAACACAACACACTAGAACATTCATTTGGGCTTTGTGTGTTGGAAATCCTCCTCCTTTGGGGGAGTTAGAGGGGGCAATATGAAGCACAACGACATACTTAAAGATTTAAAAAACAAGGTATATCATCCCATTTATTTTTTAAGTGGTGAGGAACCTTTTTATATAGATTTGATAAGTAGTTTCATTGAAAAAAATGTGCTAGATGAAGCTGAAAAAGAATTTAATCAGCAAATTATTTATGGTAAAGACACCGATATTTCTACCATTATAGGTGCAGCCAAACGCTATCCCATGATGGCGAACCACAATGTAGTAATTGTAAAAGAAGCTCAACATTTAGTTAAACAAATAGATCAGCTAGAAGCTTATGTGGACAATCCTACTAAAAGTACCATTTTAGTTTTTTGTTATAAATACAAAACCTTAGATGGTAGAAAAGGCATCACTAAAAAACTGAATAAAAAAAGCGTTTTCTTCGAGTCTAAACCCATTTATGAGAACCAAGTTCCCGATTGGATTAACAGTTATCTTAAAGAAAAAAATTACACCATCAATCCAAAAGCTTCTTTTTTAATTGCCGAATTTTTAGGGACAGATTTAAGCAAAGTTGCCAATGAACTTGAAAAATTAACCATTAATATTCCAGAAGGCACTGAAATAAATACTGAAATGGTGGAAAAAAACATTGGCATCAGCAAAGACTTTAACATGTTTGAGTTAAATAAAGCAATAGGTGCCAGAGATATTTTAAAAGCCAATAAAATTATTAATCATTTTGCCAAAAACGAAAAAGAACATCCCATACAAGCCACTCTAGCTGTTTTGTATATGTTTTTTACTGCTATACTAAAATATCACTATACCAAAGATAAAAGCCCAAGAAGCATTGCCTCAGCCTTAAAGGTAAATCCTTTTTTTGTAAAAGATTACCAAGTAGCAGCCAGTAATTACGATATCAGAAAAGCAGTAAAAGTAATTGAGTATATTAGAGAGTACGATTTAAAATCTAAAGGGGTAAACAATGTTTCTTCATCAGGTGGAGAGCTTACTAAAGAACTTGTTTTTAAAATTATGCATTAATTTTCTTTCTTTTTTTAGCATTTTTAAGTTTTAAAATTTTAAAAACTTAGGCTAACGAAACGCATTACCTTAACTTTGTAAACATTAAAACATCCTAAAATATTATATAATTTATGAAAGTTACACCAGTTGATAAATGGATTATTGACCCTATACAACGATTTATTAATAATAGTACCACTAGTGGAATAGTATTATTTTCATCTGCTTTTTTAGCTATTATTTTATCTAATTCACCTTGGTCGCACGAGTTTCATGCACTTTGGGAGTTGAAATTTTCTATAGGTTTTGATGGTCATTACATTACTAAAAACCTTCACCATTGGATTAATGATGGCTTAATGGCTGTTTTCTTTTTTGTGGTTGGTTTAGAATTAAAAAGAGAAATTGTAGCTGGAGAACTTAGAGACCCCAAAAATGCTATTTTACCTATTACTGCGGCTATTGGCGGAATGATACTACCAGCTATAATTTATTTACTGTTTAACCAATCAGGACCTACTGCCGATGGTTGGGGAATACCTATGGCTACAGATATTGCTTTTGCCCTAGGTGTTCTATATTTATTGGGAAACAAAGTGCCGCTTTCACTAAAAATCTTCCTTACTGCATTGGCTATTGTTGATGATATTGGAGCTGTATTGGTAATTGCTTTTTTCTATACTTCTGATATTAATTTTATAAGTTTAGCAACGGGTGGTGTTTTTATGCTGATATTAGTCATCTCTAACCTTATTGGTATTAGAAATACTATCTATTACGGAGTAATAGGTATTGGTGGGTTGTGGTTAGCTTTTTTAATGTCGGGCGTACATGCTACTATTGCTGCTGTTATGGCTGCGATGACTATTCCGGTTAATGTAAAAGTTTCGGATAAAGAATATATAAAACGCATTAAAAACCTCATTTTTAAATTTGAAGAAGAAGAGCCCAACAACAACCCTTCTGTTACTCATAATCAATTGCACATTATAGAAGATATTAGAGATTGTTCTAAAAAAGCCCTTACTCCTTTGCAAAGATTAGAACATAGAATGCACCCTGTTGTTGCATTTGTAATTATGCCCATATTTGCCTTAAGCAATGCTGGCGTAGTATTTTCTAGTGATTCGTTAAATCAAATAATTAGCCCTGTATTTTTTGGTGTTTTTGTAGGCTTGTTGGTAGGAAAAGTTCTTGGCGTTTACGGATTAATTTCTATCCTTTTAAAATTTAAATGGGTAACACTTCCTCGTGGCATGAACAAAGTTCATTTATTAGGAGCAGGTTTTCTGGCAGCTATTGGTTTTACCATGTCCTTATTTATTGGCGGGTTAGCATTTGTAGATAAAATTTATATTGAAGAAGCTAAAATGGGCGTTTTATTTGCTTCGATTATAGCAAGTTTTGTAGGTTATTTTATTATTAGGTATGCTAATAAAATCTAACCAATTTAATAGCTTCTTATTCGTTTATCTTTCTTACTATTAAAGGAAAATTTTCTACCTAAAAATTTATGTAGTTTTGTTGTTGTCAACTTCTAAAATAAAAGTAATGAAAAAACTGATTATATTAATTGCTTGCTGTTTGCCAATGTTCATTTTTGGTCAGACCTACAAACCAGGTAAAGGTAGCGGACTTTATGGCACAGGAGCTGAAAACATTGATAAAGGTTGGTATTTTGGTTTAGGTACAACTTATATGTTTCCTTACCTTACCCAAGAAGAAAGTATTAATTATACTGATTCATTAAATCAAACATTTACTCAAGATTATGCTGCTAAACCAACAGGTAAATTTGGCTTATTTGCCGAAATAGGTATGTTTAGAATGAACGATAAAAAAGTAATAAATTACATAGATTATGGTCTTTCTTACAAATGGTTTAGAGGTGGTGAAGATTTTGAATCTGCCACATTTTTAAACAATAGTTTAGTTGCTACACAGCAAACCGAAGCTACTTACAGCGGTCATGCAGCCTCTTTAAACTTTAATATAGGTAACAGATACGACATGTCTGACAAAACATTTTTAGTAAACGGAATTGGTCTTAATGCCGATTATTTTTTCATTAAAAACAGAAATAATGGAGGGGTAATTTTAGGTCAGCCCCACGAATTTGTTTCCGACTTTGTTGGTGAGCTACATTACTTTTTCGGAATGGGTTTTAAAACAGGCAAAAGATTAATCATAATGCCTATTATTGAAACCCCTATTTTTGCCATTTATGAGTTTAATCACATCAAATCTACTCATAATTATTTCAATACTCGTTCTCGCCCTTTTATTATAAAAGTTAGGTTTATGATACTGAAAAAAGGTTCTAAATCTTGCCCTGCAGTTTATAATCCTATGGGGATTACACCAGATATGTAATGAAAATAATTATTGAACGTTAATAAGGCAAAAACAAATTTTCTTTGATAAAATTCCCAACATTTATAGCCCGTTCAGAATTTAGCAAACATGTTACTACACTTATTGTTGGACAAATAATAGTGCATGCCATCGCTTTTTTGGCACTTCCAATTATTACCCGATTATACTCAGCAGAACAAATTGGAACTTACTCACTTTTTATGGCTCTTTTTATGGTGCTTTCTATGCTTAGTACTGGCAGATTTGATGCTGCTATTGTTGTAGAAAAAGAAGAAAAATCGGCTGTTGTACTATGGATTTTAGCTACTTTCATCAGTTTTTGGTTTAATGTTGTGCTTTTTATTTTTATCTGTTTTTTCCATAAAAATATGTTAATGTGGCTTAACAAATCGAGCCTGGGAGTGTCTATTTTATTGCTTCCCTTAGCTATTTTCTTTGGAGCTTTAATACGAAGCACTCAGTACTACTTTAACAAACATAAAGGATATAAAACCATTTCTATGTCTGATATACTAAAATCGGGAACAAACTCTGCAGGAGGTGTGGCTTTTGGTTGGTTAGGCTACCTTTCAGGTGGATTAATAATTGCCAATGTGCTATCTAATATTGTTGCATTTGTGCTGTTAGCAGTAAAGCTTCCTATATCTTTTTGGCAAGCTGTAAAATCAACCACTTTTCTCAATTTAAAAAATATAGGAAAAAAATACAAAGATTACCTAACTTTTTATACGCTTTCAGGGTTATTAAGTGCTATTGTTTCCAACGGAACACCCATTTTTATTATTTTCTTTTTTACTGAAAAAACTGCTGGCTATTATTTTATGGCAGAAAAAGTAGTAAGCATTCCCATAGGCTTATTGGTAGCAGCTATTTCTAGGGTTTTTTACCAACGAGCTAGCGAGCTATTTCAACATGACAAAAAAGGGTTTTTAACACTTATTTATCGTATTCAAAAAAAAATGTTTTGGTTGTTAGTACCGCTTTTGTTGTTACTCTCGTTAGCTGCTCCTTATGCTTTTGAGTGGTTTGGTAACGATTGGCGACAAGCAGGAGAAATGATTAAATACTTTGCTATTTTGGTATTATTCAATAATTTAATTTCTCCGGTAGGCTCCATTTCTAATATTATTGACAGGTTAGATATATTACTCTATTTCAATATTACTACCACCATTGTAAGAGCTTTAACTTTTTATGTTGGTAGCTTGTATTTTAGTTTTGAACACGCACTTTTAATCTCTGCTATTTGTCTGTCTATTTGCTACATTGCTTTAGATTTTATTCTGAAAAAATTGGTAAAAAAAATGATTACTGAGAAGTAATTTCTACAAATTTATTTCAAAAATCTATTTTTTAGGATAACATACAAACCATTTTTTTACTGGTCGAGCTAAGGATGAAATATTCAAGGTGTCAGCAGCTTCAGAAATATCTTTTACAGTATTGTTTTTCAATAAAATATTTATCTTATCCATTTTAGGGTTGTAGGCATTGTTTTCTATAGCATCCTGAAAAACAAAATATTCTATTTCTTTTTCTGAGATTTTTAACTGTTTAGAAAATTTTTCTTTTATCGCAGTAAGTTCGTCTTTAGCTAGGCGAGTATCGTTAATAACTACTTTATACAAGTTCCTGTTCACCATCATTTTACAAAGTTTTGATAAAATCTTATCCGAATGGTTTTGCCAAACTTTTACCGAAGTCATTATATCATAATCATCTAAATTGGCAAATTCATCCAATAATTTAGGATTATTTTTAAATGACGACAAATCATGCTGAGCATACAAAAAAGTTCTTAAGGATGGCGTGCAAAACAATTCATCATTGTTATTTGCCAAACTTTTTGCTCTTTTTAAAATGTTTACCAATAGATTTTCTGCCGACAAAACCGTTTTGTGCAAATAAACCTGCCAATACATTAATCTTCGGGCAATAATAAATTTTTCTATGGAATAAATTCCTTTTTCCTCAATAGCTAAATGGTCATTATGCACTGTAAGCATAGTAATAATTCTTTCTGTACTAATCACCCCTTCCGAAACGCCTGTAAAAAAGCTATCTCTACGCAAATAATCCAACCTATCCATATCTATCTGTCCGGAAACTAATTGATGTAAGAACTTTTTAGGGTATTCATTTCTAAATATTTTTAAAGCTCCATCCAATTTTCCTTTAAACTCCTTATTCAGTTTATCCATAAAAAGGGTTGAAATTTCTTCATGAGAAATTCCATTTACAATACTATGTTCTAAAGCATGAGAAAATGGCCCGTGACCAATATCATGCAATAAAATAGCAATGGTAACACCTACAGCTTCTTCATCGGTAATTTCATGACCTTTAGAGCGTATTACATCAATGGCTTTAGTCATCAAATTCATAGTACCCATAGCATGATGAAACCTAGTATGTAAAGCTCCTGGGTAAACCAAATGTGTTAATCCTAATTGTTTAATTCTTCTTAATCGCTGAAAATAAGGGTGTTCTATTAAATCAAATATAATTTCATAAGGCAAGGATATAAACCCATAAATAGGATCATTAAAAATTTTCTTTTTATTCACACTTGGCATACTACTTAGCGTTAATATTAGTTAAATATAATAACTAAAAATTATTTGATGCTTCAAAAGTACTATTTTTGATGAATTGATTAGAGATTGGAAATTATTAATTAGCGATTGTAGATACTGGAAATTGGAATGCCTAAGTTAAAAGACAGAAGATTGGAATATTCCCTTTCACTTTCCCTTTCCCTTTCCCTTTCCCTTTCCCTTTCACTTTCACTTTTACTTTCACTTTTTTTCACTTTTCACTCTCACTTTTTAAAAAATCATTTACTAAAACGATAAAAACATGAACAATATAACCATACTTTGGGCTGATGATGAAATAGATTTACTAAAACCCCATATTTTATTTTTAGAAGAAAAAGGGTATGAAGTTGTTGGAACTCACAGTGGAGACGATGCAATTGAATTACTTAACAAACAACGTGTTGATATTATTTTTTTAGATGAAAACATGCCTGGTTTATCAGGTTTAGAAACCTTAGAGTTGATGAAAGCTAAATTTCCGAGTATTCCTGTAATTATGATTACCAAAAGTGAGGAGGAATACATTATGGAAGAAGCCATAGGCTCTAAAATATCCGATTATTTAATAAAGCCTGTAAACCCAAATCAGATTTTACTTTCAATAAAAAAGAACTTAGATACCACCAAATTAGTTAATGCAAAATCTACTTCCAATTATCAAAAAGAATTTAGAGAAATTGGTATACAGCTAAACGATAGACTTGATAAAGATGAATGGACTGAATTGTATCAAAAACTAGTTTATTGGGAACTGGAGCTCGAAAAATCTAAAGACAGTAGTATGGAAGAGATTTTTGAGATGCAAAAAAGTGAAGCTAACAAACAATTTGGAAAATTTGTTGAGAAGAACTACACCGATTGGCTTACCAACCCTGAAGATGCTCCTATAATGTCGCACAACCTAATGGCTAAATATGTTTTACCTGAATTAAAAAAGAGCAAAGAGCCTTTATTTTTTATTGTAATAGATAATTTACGTTACGACCAGTGGAAAATTTTACGTCCTATCTTGTCGGAAGATTATTGGATAGATAAGGAAGATGTTTTTTACAGCATTTTACCTACAACTACACAATACTCTAGAAATGCCATGTTTGCAGGAATGATGCCTTCAGAAATTGAAAAACGTTTTCCAGATAAATGGGTAAATGACGAAGAAGAAGGAGGAAGAAACTTAAATGAAAAGTTTTTTGTAGAAAATCAACTTGCTAGAAATGGTTTTGCTGATTCAAAAATTACTTATAATAAAGTACTAAATGTAAGTTACGGGAATAAAGTATTAAGAGAAGTCCCTTCTATGTTTAATAGTCATTTAAATATTATTGTTTACAATTTTGTGGATATGCTTTCTCACGCCAGAACTGATACCGAAATTGTAAAAGAATTGGCAACAGATGAAGCTGCTTATCGTTCTGTAGTTAAATCTTGGTTTGAACATTCTACTTTATTAGATATTTTAAAAGAAATTGCAGCCCGTGGTGGTAAGTTAATTATAACTACCGACCATGGTTCTATAAGGGTAAAAGAGCCATCAAAAATAGTTGGTGATAAAGATACCAATACTAATCTAAGGTACAAACAAGGAAAAAGTTTACAATATCAAGAAAAAGAGGTATTTGCCGTTAAAAATCCAGAAGAAATTCTATTACCAAAAGTAAATGTTAGCCAATCGTTTGTGTTTGCTAAAGATGATTACTTTTTTGCTTATCCAAATAATTATAATCATTACGTAAATTATTATAAGGATACTTTTCAACATGGTGGAATTTCTTTAGATGAAATGCTAATACCAATAATAATTTTAAGTGCTAAAAAATAAAATAATCTCTATTTTGAGGTTAAAACAAGGAATTTTTTCACTCTTTTTGTAACACTATGTTTTTTGAAATATTACTTCTATAAGCATCTTTACCATATATTTCTATATTTTCCATATACAATTTATAGCCTGGAACTTCTACAAGTAAATTAAACTTACCTGGTGGTAAAATAATAATAAATCTACCTGTATTAGGATTAGGTAAATACGATCCATACTCTTCATCTATTTGTAAATCTAATACAGAAATAGCTGCATCGGTAAATATGTGAGAAGAATCTGAACAGGTTATATAGCCTTTAACAACAGTATATTCAGGGTCTATTTCATTAAATGTAACGCTGTATATATCTAAATCTCCCTTACCACCAGCTCTTAATGTAGATATATAACCTGTTCTTCCAGATTTAGATTCTCTGTAATTCATATTGTCTTCTGGGGTATTAATTGGGTAGCCAATATTTTTAACAGTTGTCCAAATTCTTTTTACATTATCCCAAGAAGCTTTAAAAATATCGTACCCTCCCATGCTAGTATGTCCTTTAGAACTAAAATACAAGGTTTTTCCATCATTAGATATATTAGGGAAATCTTCATCGAATTTGGTATTAATGGTTGGTCCTAAATTTTGTGGTAAGCCCCATTTTCCATTAGGCAACCGTTTAGTTACATAAATATCTACACCTCCATACCCACCATCTCTGTTGCTAGCAAAATACACTTCATTTCCATCGGCAGCAATGGAAGCTGCTATTTCATGGTCTGTAGAGTTAATTTCTGCTGGTAGTTTTTCTAAATTAATTACTTTTTCATCTGCTAATTCTGCAATAAACAAATCTCCATAATGGTTATCGTTTTCAAAATAAAAAAGAATATATTTACCATCGGCAGATAAACCTACAACCTCTTCATTTCCATTAAGCGTATTAATATTTTGATCTAATTTTCTTGCTTTTTGAAACTCGCCATTTTTAGCTTTAGATATGTATATTTCAGAAAAATAATTACCATTTTCCATTTTCATACTTCCATCATCTCTTCTAGAATTGTAAACTATAAAAGACTCATCTTGAGGAACAAAAGGATAATAATCTGGTCCCTCAGAATTAATTTGATTGCCCAAATTAGTAAAAGAAACATCTAATTGGAATTTCATTAACTCAATAGCATTATAGCAGTATTCTATTTGCTTAGCAACATCATCCAAAGTAATTAAATCGCCTTTGTTAATTTCTCTAAATTCCTCAAACATTTTAATGGCATCATTAAAACGATAGGCGTAATGGTAGGCTCTTCCCAATAAATAATAAGCTGTGGGATTAGGCTTTTCGCTTTTCACCACTTTTTCTAAATAATTTATGGCATTAGATTTATCTATATTGGTATTTAAGTAACAAACTCCTACACGGTAGTTAAACAAGATATCATCGGGAGCATCTTCTAGAAGGGCAAGGTACTCATCAAGAGCTTCATTAAAATTATACTTATCGAATAAATTTGCGGCACGTTTTACTACTGTTTTATCTTGAGATTGAGCTGAAAAAGAAATAACTACAGCTATAATTAGGGCAAAAAATGATTTGTAATTCATTGAATATAAATTTAAAAAAGGCAAATTTAATGCTTATTTAGATAAGGTGCAATTAATTTTCGTAGGCTCCTAAATCATAGGGCAGTGTACGAGAATTTCCTAAAATATCAATGATAACTCCTGCGTTTTTTCCTGCATTGGCTGCCGGTGAGTTAGACCATATATTGTAATCATTATTTATATAATCTATAAAAATGGGGGCTGATGGGTTTTGGATTATTCCTATATAATTTGCACCTGTTAAACTTTTGGTAGAGCGAACAATAGAATGATCAACTTTAAAATTAATAACTCCTGGTGCCAACACATCTGTATTAAATTCTATTTCATTATTTCCTTCAATAATGGTATTTACAAAAACTGCAGAATCTATATCTCTAACTTGCAAATTGCCGTTTACATCTTGATAATAGTTTTGAAGAAAAACAGCTGAACCATCTCTTGTTCCTTGATTCCAAAAATTAGCAATAGTAGTATGATAAAACCTGTAGTTTCCTCCACCTCTTAAAAAAATACTGGATTGTCCTGCTTGTGTTATTAGAGAATTGGTATCCGTTATTTGGTAATTGGTTGCTAAAATATTTACAGCTGTTGAATTGGTAATTTTACAGCCATTTAATCTTAATTTGTTAGTGCTTATCGGTGCGGTAGGATTAAAAGGTAAAGGTTCCGCTTGAATCCCTATAAATGCATTTTTAATAATGGCATGGTTAATAACATTATCATCACTGCCTTCATTTATCCATATTCTATCCCATTGCCCTGAAATATCTTGATAGGTATATTCTAAACGTGTTCCTTGAAAAATTACTGGATCTGACGGAGTACCGTTAACTACTAAATTACCATCTTTATACACCCATAAGCCCGAACTATTATGTAAATGAACTTTTACTCCTGCATCTATTACTAACTTGTCTAAGGAGTCTATTACCAGATATCCTACAATAACATAAGGTTTATCATTTATCCAATTTGCTGTAACTGGTGGTAAATTTCCAGAGCAATCTCCATCTAAACAAGAAAAAGGAGGTAATCCATTTACAAATCTTTTGGGTGTAAAATAATGAGCATTTTGCCCCCAAGCCATAAGGTGTATTTTTTGATTGTTGCCATTTGTAGTAAAAAGTAATTCTTCTTCTACAACAAAGGGAGAAAGTACACTATTGGGGTCTATGGTAACTTCTAAAAATATAAAAATACTATCGCCAGCTCTAATTTCTACATTACTATGCTGATTTCCAGATATTCCATCTACATTTATTCTAAATTGGGAGTTAGCACCGTTTTGCAAACGTATGTCTGAGATAATTAAGTTATCTGAATTTTTGTTGTACACCTTTATTCTTTTAGTGGTAGAACTCATGGTTGTAAAAACGGTATCAAACAAAAGTGTGTCGGTAGAAAAACTTAATTTAGCTCCAGAATTGGTAGTGAAATCGTCCTTTCTACAAGATGAAAATAGTGAAGATAAAAGCACTAAAAAAAGTACTAACAGAAAAAAATAAGAATGATTTTTTAAAAGCATGTGTACAAAAATAGAAAACTATTACGATGATTTATTAAAAATATTGTTTAATGTAGGGCTTTTTAAGTATAATGTAATTACTTACATCCAATCTCCATTACATCTTAATACTTGCTCAATAATATCTCTTACACAACCTTCTCCTCCATCTCTATCAGAAATATAATCTGAAATATTTTTAATTTCTATTGCTGCATTTTTAGGACATGTAGCTACACCACATTGAAGCATTACTTCATAATCTGGTATATCATCTCCCATGTATAGTATGCTTTCTTTTTTTAGTTTACTTTCAGCAACATAATCATTAAAAATTTTAATTTTACTATCTACTTTAAGAAATACATCTTTTATTCCTAAGCTGTTTAACTTGAGCTTAACAACTTCAGATTTTCCACCAGATATTATGGCAACATTGTATCCTTTTTTTACTGCATGTTGCAAAGCAAAAGCATCTTTATTATTCATTTTTCTAACTTGAGCTCCGTTTGGAAATAATAGTACCGAACCATCTGTAAGCACACCATCTACATCAAAAATAAACGTATTTATATTGGGTAATAATTCTTTAAAATTTGCCATTATTATGTTTTCGGTTGTTTTTACAATTCAAAAATACTAAATACATTATCAGGTAAAACAAAATTAAACTGATTATTAAAAAAATAATCAAACTTATGTTAATTGACTAAAAAAATGTTTTTATATTTACGAACATGGAAAGTATTAACATATCTACCACTCAAAATGTGAGTATTAATTACGCTGTGGCAAGTTTGGGAGATAGAATTTTAGCTACTTTGTTAGATTATCTAATTTTTGTAGCCTATTTTGTAATTGTTTTGTTTATTTTATCTCTATCTCAATCTTTAAAAAATTTAGGTTTTTTTTGGAGTTTAGTTATGTTGCCTGTATTTTTTTATGACTTATACTGCGAACTGCTTTTTAATGGTCAAACTTTTGGAAAGTACCTACTTAAAATTAAAGTTGTTAGAATTGACGGAACACAAGCTGGTATTGGAAGTTATTTATTACGTTGGATGTTTAGACTAATTGAAGGCGGTTTTTTTCTTAATGGTTTAGTAGCCATACTTACAATATTAATTAATGGAAAAGGGCAACGTTTAGGTGATATTGTTGCCAAAACAAGTGTTATTATTCTTAAAAAAAAAATGCAATTAAACGATGGTTTTCTGAATATATCTGATGAGAATTATTCCATTGTTTTTAAGGAGGTAGAACTTCTTAACGAAAAAGATATTTCTATAATAAGAGAGGTTTTTAACCATGCTAAAAGTAAAAACAGATTAGACATTGTCAATAAATTAGCAGATAAAACTAAAGCTACTCTTAATTTAAAAACCTCAATGAAAAGTATTGAATTTCTTGATACCATTATAAAAGATTATGAGTTTTACCACTCAAATTCTACCAAAGTTTAGTAAAAGAATTGTTTTCTATATAAAGTGAGTTGAGTTGAACAATTCTTTCCTTTTGAAAATGATATTAAAAAAAATAAATTTTGAGTTACATTAACCGTAGGGCTATTTATCGATAAAACAAAAAGATTAACCTCCTAACAATCAGTATAAAAATCTGATTTCCATTATTATTTATTGTTAACCCGATATCAGGTTGTTATATCTTTTTTTCGTCTGTCTGTATAATAGAACTAAAACGTTTTAATCCTTCCTAAAAATTCTAAATAAAAAGAATCCTTTCTTTTCTCCTCTTGCTTTAGCAGCTTTTTTAGCTGTTTTTTTCATTCTTTTTTTAGTCGCTTTTGTCTGAATATTCATGTGTCTCTTCTTGCCTTCTTCTATAGATTTCTCTTGTGCTTTTTCTTTTTCTTCTTTTTGTTTTTCTAACATTTTCTCACGTTGTTTTACTTGTTTGGAAGCTTTTCCTTTTTGTGCACAAGCATCAACAGCAACAACCATAAATATTGCGAATAGTATATATGTCCATTTTTTCAATCTCATCTTATCCCTTAATTTTTAATCAACTTCAATATTTGTCGTCCACCATTATTAGTTACATTTAAAAAGTAAATACCCTGTTTTAACTCACTAATATCAATATTCATTTTAGACTGTACTATTTGTTGAGATTTTAATTGTTTCCCCAACATATCTATCAACTGGTAAGAAGCGTTATTCAAGTTATTTTCACCCATTTCTAACGTTACTAAACCTTTTGTAGGATTTGGATAAACTTTCACATCTGTAAGCATATTGTTCTCTTGAATAGTAACTGGTTCTACTCCTTGATAAACCCAAATATTATCCAAAAACAAATTGTTTCCTTGTCGGTTAATGCTTTCAAATTTAACTAATATATCACTTCCTCCAAAAGTAGTAATGTCTATATAATCAGTTCTCCAATGGGTAGCATATTGAGGTACAAAATTGTTGGTTAAGGTATCTTTTGTTTGCAAGTCTTCTCCTCCTTTTTTATACACTTGAGTATATGTTACTCCACAATCATCAGAGACATAAACCACCAAAGTATCTGCAATAACAGATAACCTCATTTGATAAGCTACATCAAATTTAACGAATAAGGAATCTCTATTTGGTAATTTAATTTTAGGAGTAATTATCGCATCTAATTGACTCTGACGAGGTGCATAATTATACAAATTAATATATGCTGAGTAATTGCTATTCATCAACCCTTGAGTTGCAAGTGTATCCCAAGTAGTTTTTACATCAGGGTTTTCTATAAACCAATTAGAACTATCTAACCGTGTGTTTTCAAAATTTTCGTAGAAAGGCAATGTGGATATTGTTTCTCTAATGTTAAACCTTACCACTCGTTGGTTATTTATGAAATCAATCTCATTAATACTACTATCTAAAGAGGCTTTTATAAGCAATTCATAATTTCCTAAAGCTTGTGCGGTAATAGTTGGCAAACTAACATGAGCAGTATCTCCAGCTACTAAAGTTCGTGTAAGTGTATCATAACTAAGTGCTTCATTGTTTAAATGATACGAAAAATAAACATCAGAAATTGTACTGTCTCCGTTATTTTTAATCACTACAACAGGATTAAAATCTTGCTGACATTGAATGTTGTTCGTTGGACTTAGAATTTCAATAATAGTTACATCATAAGAAATACTATTAGGAGGAGTTGGTGTGTATGTTTGAGCCAAATAATTATAAGCTGCTAAAACGTCTATCATTCCCATTCCGTAAGTATTATCTTCTCCAATATCTCCTAAATCAATAGCAGAGTAGTATAATGCTAATAAAATATCTTCTCCACTAACATTTGGAAAAGCTTCTTTAAGCAATAAAACTGCACCTGTAACATGTGGTCCAGACATAGAGGTACCGTTATAGCTTGCATAATTATTTTGATCTATGCAAGAACGTACATTCACGCCCGGAGCAACAACTTCAGGTTTTATTAATAGTGAACCCGATAAGTTCGGACAAGGTGAAGGCCCTCTACTAGAAAAGTTAGCTATGGGAAATGAAGCTATTGCTGCGTTTACAGTTCCAACAGTAAATGTGTTTACCAAGCCTGTGCTTACATATTGCGGTTGACCAATAGTAGTAGCTCCTGGACCTTCGTTACCAGCCGAAAACACATTAGCAATTCCTGCTGCTTCAATAGCATCAAACATTTGAGTTACATAACCTGCACATATTGTGGTATCATCATGCGTATCAATTCCCCAAGAATTGTTTATAGCATCGGGCATATCGTGTGTGGTAGATGTATCTCCATCAGGATTAAAAGCAAACTCAAAAACATCAATATAATCAGGGAGTGGTTTTATTAGGGCAATATTATCTACAATAGGATCTGCTGCCATAAAGTACGCGTTAAAAGCAACGCCAATAGTATCGTTTGTTGCTTTTTCTAACCCCAAAACAGTTCCTGTTGTATGCGTACCATGACTGCTAGATTTATCAACTGGTGTTGGTGCATCTACCGCATACCAAGCCTGATTAATAGGCTGATAATTTCCAAGCCATGCATCACTAATCGCAGGATGATTTGGCCAAACGCCTGTATCTATACTGTAAAATTTTCTTGACTTACCTGTATAACCCATTGCCCATAATGCAGGTGCATTTATTGCTGCTAATCCGGGTTCAATTCCGTTAATAGATTTTTGTACTTCCGTGCCTTTTTCTACTTCTATTGATTTGGAATGAAAATAATCATACTCTTCTATATATTCTATTAATGAATGGTTTAACAATTGCGTTAATAATCGTTTCTCCACCTCAACAGTCATCATGTTAATTAACCAAAATTGTTTAATGGATTTTACTTTACTTGTGTTTTGGTTTAATAGATTTACTATTTGGCTTTGTTCATTTTCTGCCAACTGCATGGCTGTTTTCATAACATATTTTGCCCTAACATCCAAAGGAGTATTATTTTCCTTAAACTGTTGGTTTATCTGCTGAAAATCTACTTGGTTTTTAAAAATTAAATTAACTTTTAAAAAACTGCTATTATCTGCAACCGCTAATTTTTCTGATAAAGTATTGGTAATATGAACCGATTGTGCTTTTAGCATTAAACTTAATGCAGCAAAGGATAGTAGTAATAGTTTCTTCATAGATGTATGGTTTGTGATTTATGTTTTACGGTTAATTTCACTGTTTTAAAAATTTCTAATTTCTAATCATCAATTTTTTGTATAGCTATTAATTTTCTATAAGCAGCGTTAGATGGATTTTCCATTAATTCTTTGTGCGTACCTTGTTCTATAATTTTCCCATTATTGATAACTACAATTACATCTGCATTTTGTATGGTGCTTAACCTGTGAGCAACCACAATAGATGTTCTGTTTTGCATTAGTTGGTTCAACGCTTCTTGCACTAATTTTTCCGATTCGGTATCTAAGGCAGAAGTAGCTTCATCAAGCAACATAATTGGTGGGTTTTTTAGAACCGCTCTGGCAATACACAAGCGTTGTTTTTGTCCACCCGAAAGCTTCATTCCGTTATCGCCAACATAAGTTTGGTAACCATTTTCTGCTGCAACAACAAAATCGTGAGCATTGGCAATTTTTGCAGCAGCTATTACTTGTTCTTCTGTGGCAGTTTCATTACCAAAAACAATGTTATTATAAATGGTATCATTAAATAAAATAGAATCTTGGGTAACAATTCCTATTTGCTCCCTCAATGAGTGAAGCGAAATATCTTTAATATTATTACCGTCTATTTTTATTGTACCTTCATTTACATCATAAAAACGTGGTATTAAGTTAATAATAGTGGACTTCCCTCCTCCTGATGCACCAACCAACGCAACGGTTTTTCCTTTCTTAATGGTTAAACTAATATTATCTAACACTTTTTTATCGCCATAGCTAAAAGATACATTTTCTATGCTTATGCTATCGTTAAACGACTCTATTGCTATTGCATTTTCAGCATCTTTAACTTTTACCTCTGCATCTAATACTGAAAAAATTCTTTCTCCTGCAATTAACCCTCGTTGGATATCTGCCACCACAGAAAACATGCTTTTTAATGGCGATATTACATTGGCAAACAACAACACAAACACCAAGAAATTTTCTGGTGACATGTAATCTTCTTTCAGTACTAAGGTTCCTCCATAATATAAAATCATACAAAAAACACCAATTCCCATTACCTGAGAAACAGGAGATGCCAAGCCTTTTTTGTAATCCATAGATCGTAATGCACGCTCATACTTTACATTTTCGTGTGTAAATCGTTTACTGAAATAGGCTTTCGCATTGAAGGAGTAAATGATTTTTATTCCTCCCAAGGTTTCATCAATCGTATTTAAAATTCTACCTAAATAATCTTGCCCTTGTTTGGCTTTTTTTCTCAACATTCGGGTGATTCTCCAAATTATTAAGCCCGACAAAGGTAAAACCAACAAAGAAAAAAGTAACAGTTGTGGCGATAAATAATACAATACTACAAAAGTAAAAATAACCCGAATTGGTTCTTTAATAATAGCATTTAGCGTGTCTATGATAGATGTTTCTACTTCTTTTACATCATTGGTCATTCTCGACATTAAATCACCTCTTTTCTCGTTGGTGTAATAGCCCAAGTGCAATTCGGTAATTTTATCATACATGGCTAAACGAATGTTTTTTATCATTTTAGCTTTTACAAAAGCTAAGTTAAATCGGGAAAGGAAAATGAATAAATTTGCTAAAAACACAGAACCAATTGCCACAAAGCAAATGATTTTTAATGCTTCTGTTTTGTCGGAAAAAGAAACCAAATAATTTTTAAACCACTCTCCTACCGATGAGATATATTCTTCGCTAAAAGCAAATTCAGGAAATGGTGCATTAACTACTGTTGCTGTTGCTTCCTGACTAAAAAGAATTTTTAAAACCGGTGCTACAATTGAAAGGTTAAGTATTTCGAAAATTACTCCTAAAACAGTAGTAATAACAAAAAATGGCAAAAAACTCCTAAACGGACGAGCGTAAGATAATATTCTAAGGTAGGTTTGCATTTGGTTTTGAAGCCCCCTATAATCCCCCGAAGGGGGATAAAGAAACTTTGTTTATGTTTTAGTATTATAATTTAAAACTAGTAGCTATTTTATTTAAACTTCTAGTTGTTTCTTGCTTAAATTTAAAGGACAAAAATAGCAATTTTAAAGTAAGCTCATTAAAAACGACTTTAGTTACATAATTTTTTTATAATTTTATTGACTCTATTTAATTACTAACGCTAAAAATTTTAATTATGAAACATATCAACTTTTTTAAATGGACATTACTTCTAACTGCGTTTGCTGTTTTTATGGCATGCAGCAATGAAACTGAAACTACTGAAGAAGAAATGGTTGTTGAAGAAGAAACAGCAACGGAACCTGTTATGGATGCTAATGCTGAAATTACAGCTGCCGACACTAGTTCTACAGGTGTGTATCAAGAAGAGGTAACTGAATCTTCAAGTTCTTTAAAAGAAGCCATGCAATCTTCTAACAATCAACCAGTAGTTGAAGAAGGTGGTTTGTCTTTTTGCGATTGTGTAAAAAAACAAAAAGAGTTGAATGAATTGATTATGGAAACGGAAGATGATGCTGAAATGGAAAAAGCCATGACAGCGTTAGAGACCATGAAAACCGGTGAATGTAAAGTGCTTTTTTCTGTTAACCAAAATACTGTTGAAGAGAAAGAGGCTCATGCCAGAAGAGTTAAAAAATGTCTATAAATAACATTTACCTCTTGACTTTACAAATAAATATAAACAGATGAAAAAAATTAGCGTTATGATACTATTACTAGGACTATTCTCAGGGTTTAACTCAAAGGTAGCACCTGAAGAAAAAAAGAACCTTTACCACTTATCGTTTACCGATATTAATGGTAAAAAAGTAAATATGAAAGATTTTGAAGGAAAGAACATCGTTATTGTGAATGTAGCTTCTGAATGTGGTTTTACCAAACAATATGAAGATTTACAAAAACTACACGAAGCTTACAAAGAAAATACCGTAGTAATAGGTTTTCCGTGTAATCAGTTTGGCGGACAAGAACCCGGTTCTGAAAAAGAAATAGCTACTTTCTGTAAAAAGAATTTTGGGGTTACTTTTTTATTGGCTTCAAAAATTGATGTAAAAGGAGAAAATACGCACCCTGTTTACCAATGGCTAACAGCAAAAAGTGAAAATGGTGTAATGGATTCTTCTGTTAAGTGGAATTTCCAGAAATACGTTATTAACAAACAAGGTGAATTGGTAGATGTATTTTACTCAGTAACCAACCCTATGAGCGATAAAATTACCAAGTTGCTTAAGGATTGATAGTTTGAGTTAAGTTGTTAAAAAATTATTTAAAACTAAAATGCTACTATAGTTGAAATAGATAAATGCTCATTAAAAAGAAAAATACAAAGATGTTTTATTCCGAATTGAGAAACTTAACACCCGATTTGAAAAATCTGGAAGTATGGAGTGAATTCGACCAGGAGGATGTTGGGTATATTGGAGCGAGTATCCTAACAAATGTAGCTGAAAAAGCGATTATATGGACAAGTCAAGGTGAATTGGAACTAATAGATAAGCTGTTTGATTTTTTTGAACGGAGTTATAGTGAATTTGAAGATGGTTCAAATGCTTACGTCTACACAGATTTTCACCCAACGATAATCAACTGTCAAAATTCAGAAATTCGAGAAAAAATAAAATCATATATGAGACCAAAAACAATGACCTTATATAACCAACTCATTGAGTTGGGATTATATGCAGAACATTGAAAAAAAGCTTATGTTTGTTGTAAGTTATTTAGTCCGTAGTCACCAACACACAAGCTTGGCTTCAGACTCATATCTTTGAAAATTATTAATTTTAATAATTAGTCACCCCTTAAAAAGTATTCAACATATTGTTTGTTAATAAATTA
>JAVVER010000032.1:0-28015 GCA_032251145.1 Vicingaceae bacterium
TTTAAATAGCAAAATGAATAACTTTTTTTATTTTTTTATTAATGCACAACGGGTACTATTTATAATTAATTAAGTGATAAAACAATCATCAACTGGTCCTATTGGTTTTTTTGATTCTGGTTTAGGAGGATTAACTATACTTTCTGAAGTTCATCGTATATTACCTAATGAGCAATTGATTTATTTGGCAGATAGTAACAATGCACCCTATGGTAAAAAATCTAAAGATGAAATTATTGCTTTAAGCATAAAAAATACCGAAAAGCTTTTAGATTTAGGATGTAAAATAATTGTAGTGGCTTGCAATACAGCTACTACAAATGCTATAAAACAGTTAAGAGAAACTTATAACATTCCTTTTATAGGTATTGAGCCAGCAATAAAACCTGCAGCATTAAATTCTAAAACAGATAAAGTAGGCGTGTTGGCAACCAAAGGTACGTTAAGCAGTGAATTATTTTCTGTAACCTCTAAAAAATTTAAAACCACTCAATTTATAGAGGTAGAAGGTATTGACTTAGTTGAAATAGTAGAAAGTGGCGAACTAACTAAAGCTATACCTTTAGTTGAAAAATATTTAAGTATAATGATGAAGGCTGGCGTTGACAGTATTGTGTTGGGATGTACGCATTACCCTATGTTAATACCTATTATTAAAACTTTTTTACCCCAAAATATTGCATTAATTGACTCCGGAGAGGCAGTTGCAAAACAAACCAAAAATGTATTAGAATTAAAAGATATAAGAAACACTAAAAGCAATAAAAAAAAACACATTATATATTCTAATGGTAATAACATTGCTGTTTTGTCGAACTTTTTAAAACAACTTAAAATTAAGCCCTACCAAATAAAAAAAGAGGCTTTTTAAGGTTAAAAACCTTAAGAATTGAAGGATGATATAATTTGAAAAAATTAATTACTATTTTTTAAGTAGCGAGCATTAGTTAAGAGATAACAATTGAATTATTCAAACAGTTTTTTAAGCTCAGTTGCTTCTGAGGGTTTCATTTTACCTGCAAGAATGAGGCTCAATTGTCTTCTTCTTAAGGCTCCTTCATAGCGTTCTTTTTCTTCTTCAGTTTCTGGAATAAGTTCAGGAACGCTTATCGGATTTCCAAGTTGATCTACTGCAACAAAAGTATAGATAGCATTGTTGCAATGTTTTTTCTTTCCAGTTCTGTGGTCTTCAACAAAAACATCAATATATACTTCCATAGAAGAATTAAATGTTCTAGAAACTTTAGCTTCTAAAGTAACAATGTCGCCCAATTTAATAGGATGAGCAAAAGAAACATTATTTACAGATGCTGTAACAACTACTCTATTGCTGCAACGATGAGCAGCTATTGCTGAACAAATATCCATTAAATGGAGTAGTCTTCCGCCCATTAAGTTACCTAAGGTATTGGTGTCATTAGGCAACACTATTTCTGTCATCATAGTATAGGTTTCAATTGCTTTTTTTGTTTTCATTTATCTATATTTTTTTATTAGGTCGGTTACCTGTAACTTTTCAATAATCATTCTTCTGTTTAAGAAACTTTTTCCAAAATTTTAATGCTAATTATTTTGACACAAAATTAACCACAAAAAAATGATTGTGAGTAACCTTTATTTTAGGAAGTTGTTTATAGTAAAAAATATAATAATGAAAATGAATTATTTTTACTATAAACAACTTCTAGATTAAACCTGAATAAAAAAACAATAACACGTAAAATTTTATATTTTATACCGAACTAGGGGTTAAATTAACACCTTTCCATCCATTTCAATAGGTTGAGCAATGTCTATCAATTTTAAAATAGTAGGTGCAATATCTGCCAATTTTCCATCAGCAATAGCTTTATAATCAGCATCTATTAAAACACAAGGTACCAAATTAGTGGAATGAGCCGTATTTGGAGTGCCATCAGCATTAATGGCTACATCAGCATTGCCATGGTCGGCAATAATAATAAACGAATAGCCATTTTCTATTCCTGTATTAACAATACGTTCCACACAACTATCAACTTTTTCTACCGCCTTTAAAATGGCTTCATAAATACCTGTATGACCTACCATATCTGGATTGGCAAAATTTAAACAAATAAAATCTGCAGGAGTATTATTAATTTCGTTCAGAATGGCTTGAGTAACTTCTTCGGCACTCATTTCGGGTTGTAAATCGTAAGTAGCTACTTTTGGCGAGTTAATTAAAATTCTCTTTTCTCCTTCAAAAGGCAATTCTCTCCCTCCTGAAAAAAAGAAAGTTACGTGTGGATATTTTTCTGTTTCGGCAATACGAATTTGTGTTTTGTTATGATGGGCAAGCACTTCACCCAAGGTATTCGTTAAATTATCTTTATCGTAAAGAACATGCACATTTTTAAACGTCTTATCGTAGTTTGTCATGGTAACATAATGTAGCGGTAGCGTATTCATGTTCCATTCGTGTTTATCTTCTTGTGTTAATGCAATGGTAATTTCTCGGCAACGGTCGGTTCTAAAATTAAAACAAATTACTACATCATCTGGCTGAATGGTGCTTAAGGGATTTCCTGTTTCATCCACCACAACTGTTGGTTCTATAAACTCATCTGTAATATTGTTGACATAACTTTCTTGAATACTTTGCAACACATTCTGTGTTGTTTTTCCTTCGCCTTTAACCAATAAATTATATGCTTTTTGTACTCGTTCCCAACGGTTATCCCTATCCATAGCATAATACCTGCCTATTGCTGAAGCTAATTTTACGTTGGTGTTTTTAATTTTTTCTTGCAACTGTTCTATAAACCCTAATCCACTTTTAGGGTCGCAATCTCTACCATCAGTAAAAGCATGGATATAGGCATCTTTAATTTGATATTGATGAGCCATTTCACATAAGCGATATAAATGTTTTTGATGTGAATGAATTCCTCCATCAGATACCAATCCCATAAAATGAACATTTACATTGTTTTTCTTAGCATATTCAAAAGCAGCTAATAACGTAGGGTTTTCATCTATGGTTTTATCTTCTACAGCTTTGTTAATCTTAGCAAAATCTTGATAAACCACTCTTCCTGCTCCAATATTTAGATGCCCCACCTCAGAGTTGCCCATTTGTCCTTCGGGTAAACCTACAAAACCACCAAAGGTTTTTAATTTTGCATGGGGATATTTTGCTAAGCAAGCATCAAAAAATGGGGTATTGGCGTTGTAAATGGCATCTGATTTGGTTTTGTCTCCCAAACCCCAACCATCTAATATTAATAAAGCTACTTTTTTTGTGTTCATTTAGATGTGAAAGTTAATAACTTCGACAAAGTTAAGCTCATTTTTTTAGACCTTTACTTTTTTAGACAATTAACCACAAAGTGATATAAAAAATATCATAACATTAAAAGCTAATTGAAACTTCATAATAATGTTTTCATAAAATGAAAACAGCTATATGACACTTGAACTAAATTTTATAAGCTATAAAACTATGTTACTATTTGGTTTCAATTTTATTACCTAATATCTTATATTTTTTAAGCTTTTTTACATTATTGACAATAGGATAATGCGTACTTTTATCGTGTAATTTTAAACTTTATAGCTATGAAACGACTATGAGAAAAAAAACCTTTCACTTAGAAAGAAATGATTACATGGAAGTTACACCTTACCGATTTAATAACAAACGAACGAAGTGAATCATGAGTACTTTAATAAAGCTATAAAAAAGTAACGAATAATAAAAATATAAACAGATGAAAAAAACATTAATATTGGGAGCAACTCCAAACCCCGAGCGATATGCCTACAAAGCTACTGCTAAACTGACTCAACACGGACATGAAGTAGTGCCTGTAGGCATTAAAACAGGCGAAATTGAAGGACATGAAATATTAACTAATTCTCCTACCCCAACTGATATTGATACTGTTACCTTGTATGTTGGTCCGGCACGACAAAAAGAGTATTACGATTATATAGTGAATCAAATTCACCCGAAACGTATTATTTTTAATCCTGGTACGGAAAATCCCGAATTAAAGAAGTTAGCAGAAGAAAAAGGAATCGCTACTGAAGAATCTTGTACATTGGTGTTGTTATCTATAGATAATTATTAAAAAAACATCTTTTTTTAATCACTCTATCATTTTACTAACAAAACAAGAATCTTCACTTAGGTTTTGTTAATTAATCTGAACTCCTTATATTAGTTAGTACTGTAAAGAGAGGACTTATTTATAAAGCAACGAATTGTCTGTCTTAATGGTTTGAATCATTTGATTTTACAGTCTCTTCAAAACTCATAATTGTTTATGCTTTATATTTATTTTTTTAATAAAATAATAAATTCCATTTAAATTCAAAAATACTAACTTTACTTTTGTAGCATGATTTTAACCGACACACACACCCATTTATATTCCGAGCAATTTAAAGAAGATATTGATGAAGTGGTGCAAAAAGCCATTAATTTAGGGATTTCCCGATTTTTTTTACCTAATATTGATAGCGACTATACCAATGCATTGTTGGCTTTGGTAAAAAAATATCCTGACAATATGTTTCCCATGATGGGGCTTCACCCTTGTTCGGTAAAAGCCAATTACCAACAAGAATTAGAGCAGGTAGAAAAAATGTTGTCTGAACATCAAGTTGTTGCCATTGGCGAGATAGGCATAGATTTATATTGGGATAAAACTTTCTTAAAAGAACAACAAACCGCTTTTCGTCATCAAATTCGCTTGGCTAAAGCTAATAACTTGCCTTTTGTTATTCATTGCCGAGATGCGTTTGATGCCATTTTTGAAATTTTAGACGAAGAAAATGATGAAAACATGCGTGGTATTTTCCATTGTTTTACAGGAAATTTAGAACAAGCACTAAAAATTATCAACTATGGAGGTTTTAAATTAGGAATTGGCGGAGTGGTCACTTTTAAAAATGCAGGGTTGGATAAAGTGGTCGAACAAATAAATCTAGAACACTTAGTTTTAGAAACCGATGCACCTTATTTAGCTCCAGTTCCTTACAGAGGAAAACGCAACGAAAGTGCTTACATTATTGAAATTGCTACAAAAGTGGCTAGTTTAAAACAAGTTAGTATAGAAGAAGTAGCTCTAATTACTACCAAAAATTCTGAAGAAGTTTTTGGAGTGTGAGATTAGTTGATAATTTTTGCCCTTATAAAATTTGATTTTTGTAGAATAGTCCTACATTTGTCGAAAAATTATAAATCGTTCATACCATGAGTAAAGGATTCTCAACATCTTCAGTAGGAAGAAAAATTTTAATGGCCTTATCGGGGTTTTTCTTATTATTTTTTCTTCTACAACATTTAATAATAAATTTACTTTCGGTAGTAAGTTCTAGTTTGTTTAACGAAGCATCAGAATTTATGGGAACTAACCCTGTTGTGCAGTTTGCTTTACAACCTGTGTTATTTTTTGGAATTATTTTCCATTTAATTATGGGCATGTATTTAGATGTAAAAAACAGAGCCGCTCGTCCTGTAAAATATGCTATGAACAAACCTTCAGAAAACGCATCTTGGATGAGTAGAAACATGATAATTACCGGAATAATGGTTTTACTTTTTATAGTGTTACACATGATTCATTTTTTCATTCCAACCATAAACGCACATTACATAACGCACGAACATTTAGATAGTTTTGAAATGATTACCACCAAATTTGCCAACCCTGTTTATGTTGGAATTTATGTAATCGCTTTTGTGTTTTTAGCCCTTCATCTTTTGCACGGATTTCAATCTTCTTTTCAATCGGTTGGAGTTAATCACAAAAAATATACACCCATCATTAAAAAATTAGGCATCGCTTATGCAATAGTAGTTCCTGCTGCTTATGCTTTCGTTGCTATTTTTCATTACGCTAATTCATTTTGTTCGATATAAAATAAAAGTATGTCAAAATTAGATTCAAAAATACCAGAAGGTCCATTAAAAGATAAATGGACAACTTACAAAGACCATATTGATTTGGTTAATCCTGCCAACAAAAGAAACATCGATATTATTGTTGTTGGAACAGGATTAGCTGGAGGTTCGGCAGCTGCTTCGTTAGCCGAAATGGGTTACAATGTAAAAGCTTTTTGCTATCAAGATTCACCAAGAAGAGCTCACTCTATTGCTGCTCAAGGCGGTATAAATGCTGCCAAAAATTACCAAAATGATGGTGATTCTACTTACCGATTATTTTATGATACGGTTAAAGGTGGCGATTACAGAGCTAGAGAGGCAAATGTGTATCGTTTAGCTGAAGTTTCTGCTAATATTATTGATCAATGTGTGGCTCAAGGTGTTCCTTTTGCAAGAGAATATGGCGGATTGTTAGACAACCGTTCATTTGGTGGTGTATTAGTTTCCCGTACTTTTTATGCGAAAGGACAAACTGGACAACAGTTATTGTTAGGAGCTTATTCGGCTATGAACCGTCAAATTGGTAAAGGAAAAATTAAAATGTATAACCGTCATGAAATGCTAGATTTAGTGTTGGTGGACGGAAAAGCAAGAGGAATTATTGCCCGAAACTTAGTTACAGGAGCAGTAGAAAGACATTCGGCACACGCAGTAGTTATTGCAAGTGGTGGTTACGGAAACGTATTCTTTTTATCTACCAATGCAATGGGTTCTAATGTGAGTGCGGCATGGAAAGTACACAAAAAAGGAGCGTTCTTTGCCAATCCATGTTATACGCAAATTCACCCAACATGTATTCCACGTTCGGGCGAATATCAATCTAAACTTACGTTGATGTCTGAATCGTTACGAAATGATGGAAGAATTTGGGTGCCAAAGAAAATGGAAGACGTTAAAGCCATTAGAGAAAAAAAATTAAAACCTACACAACTAAAAGAAGAAGATAGAGATTATTATTTAGAGAGAAGGTATCCTGCTTATGGAAACTTAGTTCCTAGAGATGTCGCTTCGAGAGCTGCAAAAGAAAGATGTGATGCTGGTTATGGTGTGAATGCAACGGGCGAGGCTGTTTACTTAGATTTCTCAACTGCTATTCAGCGTTATGGTAGAGAAAAAGCCAATATGCTAGGACTGGAAAACCCAACAGCTGAAAAAATAACTGAATTAGGCGAAGCAATTATTGAAGCTAAATACGGTAATCTTTTCCAAATGTATGAGAAAATAGTTGATGAAAACCCATACAAAACACCCATGATGATTTATCCAGCGGTACATTATACCATGGGAGGAATTTGGGTAGATTATAACTTAATGACTACCATTCCGGGTTGTTATGCTGCCGGAGAAGCTAATTTCTCTGACCATGGAGCTAACCGATTAGGAGCTTCTGCATTAATGCAAGGATTAGCAGATGGTTATTTTGTATTGCCATATACTATTGGAGATTATCTTTCTAACGAAATTAGAACAGGAAAAATACCTACCAATTTACCTGAATTTGAAGCTGCTGAAAAAGAAGTTACAGAAAGATTAGAGAAGCTTATCAACAATAAAGGAACTAAGTCGGTAGATTATTTCCATAAGAAATTAGGTAAAATAATGTGGGATTATGTAGGGATGGCAAGAAATGAAGCCGGACTTAAAAAAGCGATGGACGAAATTGCTCAGATTAGAGAAGAATTTTGGAAAGATGTTTTTGTTCCTGGCAGCATAAATGAACTTAATCCTGAATTAGAAAAAGCTGGTAGAGTTGCTGATTTCCTTGAATTAGGAGAATTGTTTGCTGTTGATGCTTTACACAGAAATGAATCGTGTGGAGGACATTTTAGAGAGGAATCTGTTGAAATGGATGGCGAACAAGAAGGTGAAGCAAAAAGAGATGATGAAAACTTTAAATATGTTGCTGCTTGGGAATATACAGGAAATCCAAGAGAAGCGGTGTTGCATAAAGAAGAATTGACGTTTAATGATATTGAATTAAAACAGAGAAGCTACAAATAAGTCAATCGTTATTAGTTATTTGTTAATCGTTAATTGGTTTAATGGAGAATAAAATAAGAAGTTTTGAAGATTTAGAATGTTGGAAAGTTGGTACAGCGTTAAGAAGGTTTGTTTCTCAACTTGTTAAAACTTTCCCAAAAGAAGAGCAGTTCGACTTAACTTCACAAATGAAAAGAGCTTCTAGGTCTGTAACACATAATATTGCTGAAGGATATGGTAGATTTCATTACCAAGAGAATATTCAGTTTTGCAGACAAGCTAGAGGATCGTTGTACGAACTTATTGATCAATTTATTGTAGCATTTGATGAAAAATACATAACTAACGAAGAGCTAATAAAAGGAAAAGAGCAGATTAATAAATCATTAGCATTATTAAATGGATACATTAAATATTTAATGAAAGCTAAAAATGAAAATTAAAATATAATTATTCGTTGAAAGTTTATCACTAATAACTTTTAACGATTAACAATTAACAAATACAAATCATGGATTTAACACTAAAAATATGGCGTCAGAAAGATGCTAAGTCTGAGGGGAAAATGGAAACATATCCTATAAAAGATATCTCAGAACATTCTTCATTTTTAGAAATGTTGGATGTGTTAAACGAAAACCTAGTAAACGAAGGTAAAGAGCCTGTTGCATTCGATCACGATTGTAGAGAAGGAATTTGCGGAATGTGTTCATTATACATCAATGGTGAAGCGCATGGACCTGATAGAGGCGTAACTACGTGCCAATTGCACATGCGAATGTTTAAAGATGGCGATACCATTTACATTGAGCCTTTCCGTTCTAAAGCATTCCCAGTAATAAAAGATTTAGTGGTGGATAGAGGTTCTTTTGATAGAATTCAACATGCAGGAGGTTTTATTTCTGTAAATACCTCAGGAAATACGCAAGATGCTAATGCACTTCCAATTCCTAAACCAGATGCCGATAAAGCAATGGATGCTGCAACTTGTATAGGTTGTGGAGCTTGTGTAGCTACTTGTAAAAACTCATCGGCTATGTTGTTTGTTGCTGCAAAAGTTTCTCAGTATTCTTACCTTCCTCAAGGACAAGTAGAAAGAAAAGAACGTGTATTAAACATGGTAGAACAAATGGATAAAGAAGGGTTTGGAAACTGTACCAATACCGGAGCTTGCGAAGTGGAATGTCCAAAAGGAATTTCATTGGAGTTTATTGCTCGTATGAATAGAGAATATTTAGGAGCTTCAGTCGTTTCTGAAAAATAATTAATTACGCATTTACAAAAGCAGATAACACGTTCTTTAAAAGTACGTTTATCTGCTTTTTTTTTCCAAAGCAATGCCTAAATATTGGGTCGTAACCAGTTTAATTAACTTTTTAATAGCCGCATTATTAGGCTTAGTGTTGCGTTATGCTTTTATTAGCGAAATTGATTTTAATTTTAGGTTTTTAACCCACGCCCATTCGCATATTGCTATGTTGGGCTGGTTGTATTTAATGTTGTATAGCTTTATTGTTTATCGCTACTTACCTAAGATTAGAAAAATATATCATTATTTATTTTTTGTTACTCAATCTGCTGTAATCGGCATGTTGTTTAGTTTTCCTTTTCAAGGATATGCTGCTTTTTCAATCGTATTTTCATCCTTACATATTTTTGCTTCCTACTTTTTTGTAAAGCTGATTTTAAAAGACCTAAAACCATTTACTACCATCGATAAAAAATTTATTCGTGCTGCATTGTGGTTTATGGTTATTTCCACTATCGGCATTTGGTGTTTACCTATATCCATAGTTGTTTTCGGAAAAAACTCTGATGCCTACAACATTGCTATTCAAACTTTTTTACATTTTCAGTTTAATGGCTGGTTTATTTTTGGTATGATAGGTTTATTTATCAACTACCTCACTAATCATCCAATCGAAAAAAATCAACCTTTAAAAAAAGCCTTAGGCTGGTTAATTTTATCGGTAGTTTTCACACTAGCTTTGCCTATAAGTTGGTTTATTAAGCTACCTGCATTAAACATTTTAAACAGTGTGGGCGTTATTTTTCAACTAATAGGGTTTTATCATCTTATTATTGCTCTAAAAAAGCCCTTAAGCACTTTTTTGTCATCAGCTACACTTTACATTAAAAGCTTGGTATATTTTATTCTAATTTCAATGGTTATAAAAGTACTATTTCAATCCTTTTCGGTGTTCCCAGAAGTAAATGAAGCTTCCATACAAATAAGAAACTTAGTGATTGGTTTTATTCACTTATTGATGCTTGGAGTGGCAAGTGGTGCTTTACTTCTTTTTCTGTCGTTAGAAGGTGTTTTTAATCACAACAAATGGATTGCCCGAATTGGCTTAGGCTTATTTATTTCAGGATTTGTGTTAAGTGAATTTTATTTGTTTTTACAAGGTGGGATGTATTATTTAAACATGGGTGAACTACCTCTTTATCATAAAAGTCTGTTGGTATTTAGTGCATTTATTGGTGGAGGGGTGTTCTTATTTTTGTTGAGTGTTTTGCTATTAAAGATTAAGAAACTATCATAATCGATTTAAGTAATAAAAACATAAAAGCATGTATTTTCACCTTTCTAAAGTAATTTATTAATTTAGCTATTAAAAGCATTGTTATCATAGAATTTATAAAAGATATAGACACCCAACTATTTTTATTCCTTAATGGAATACATACTCCATTTTTTGATGTTGTTTTCGAATATTTTTCAGGCAGATTTTTTTGGATTCCCCTCTATGCTTTACTCTTTGTTATTACCATCTTAAAACTTAAATGGAGAATAATTTACTTTGTTTTAGCGGTAGTTGCATTAATATTTCTAAGTGATAAAATATCTGTTTATTGGTTTAAAGAGGTTTTTATGCGATACAGACCTTGTCATAATTTAGACATTTCTGATTTAGTACATTTAGTTGATGGATGTGGCGGAAAGTATGGCTTTGTATCATCGCATGCTGCCAATACTTTTGCATTAGCAACTTATTTTGGAGTTGTGTTAAAAAAGCATTTTCCAAAATTGTTATTATGGATGCTTGTTTGGGCAGCAGTAGTTTCTTACAGTAGAATTTATTTGGGAGTTCATTATCCCGCTGATATTGTTGTTGGAGGAATGTTAGGAATTGGAATAGGGTTATTTGTGGCTTTTGTACTTAAAATAGTAAACACCAAGTTGAACCTAAAAATGGATATATAATGGTGCAAATAGGATTTTTATTTCTTGCCGGAGGCATAGGTACGCTTTGCCGTTACGGAATATCTAAAGCAACTCTTAGCGTAGTGGCAACCAACTTTCCTTTGGGGACATTTATTTCCAATATTCTAAGTTGTATCATCTTGGCACTTACCTTAGTATATTTCAATGGTAAATTTTCTGATAACTCATTAGCAAAGTTGGTAATGATTACAGGCTTTTGTGGCGGATTTAGTACGTTCTCTACATTTAGCTACGAAACGGTAATGCTTTTAAAACAAGGAAATGTAATGTGGGCGATTGCTAATATTCTTATTAGTGTGTTGGTGGGCGTAGCACTTATTTATTTTTTACTTATTAAAGACAGGGTATAAATAACTAATCTTTAGGCAAACCAAATAATCAAGCTTTTTTTAATACCTTTGCCCAATGGAAACTACTCATCAACCTAATATCCAACAAGAACTACCAAATGCTACTTTAGTATTGGTTTTTGGGATTTTATCAATAGTGTTTTGCTTTTGTTACGGTTTTTTAGGGTTAGTTTTCGGTATTCTATCTGTGGTATTGGCTTCAAAAGCTAATAAATTGTACAAGAGTTCGCCTCAAAATTATACCATAGGTTCTTATAACAATATAAAAGCAGGAAAAGTTTGTGGAATTATTGGTTTGTCCTTATCGGGCTTATTTTTCTTAATCATACTTGCTTATATTGCGTTTTTTGGCTTTGTATTTACATCAGTCCTTCCATGGTCTGAAATGATGCAACAGTCGTATTAATTTTTTCTTACTAATTAAAATTTTTGTGTTGTGGATTTAAGTGATAAGTTTAAAGGAAGTTACAGTGTTAATCTTAGGGTTTTAACCAAAAAATCTAAGTTGGGGTTTGGTTACCAAGATATAAAAGAATTGCGTATTCAAGATTTACTTATCGCCAATAAACACAAAGAATTAATTCGAATTTATTTTGGCTTAGACAAAATATCTTTTGTTGATGAAATTTTAGAAGAAATAGGCATTACCCAAGACATGAAAATTGAAAAACCGGGTAAAATTGTTGATACTGACGATAGAGAAGTACTGATTAAAAAAGCCATGGAAAATGTTAAAGCACAACGTATAAAAGATAGAGAAGCCTTCAAAAAAATGATGGAAAAAGAATTGGACTTGAAGTAACAATAAGAACTCAAATTTTCTGTCAATCCTTTTAACTAAAAAATTAATACTTATAGGTCAAAAACATTTTCGAATGGTTTACCCTTTACTTTACAACTCTGTTTTATAGCTTTTTAATATCATTTTCAGCAGGTAAACAGAAAAATGGTTAAATTTGCAAGGAGTTTTTTATCATGCAAAAAGTAGCAAAATATATCCTCGGATTTTTAATGGCATTGGTAATTCTATTTGCATCCTTGCAAGTTAGTGTTTCCAAAATGACTTGCTATACTGCCAACGATACATTTTATAGCTTTGGAGAATTTGAAGATTGTAAACCAAAATCAGATTGCGAGTTAAGTAATAAATGCTGCGATTTTGATAAAATAACATTCGATTACAATGTAAACTCCACCGTTAATTTTCAAGATATTAACTTATCAAAAATGGCTTTTTTAGTGGTTAATGAACTTCCTCAAGCCATTAAAACACCTGTTTTACAACCAACTTTTCTTACTTTTTTTCATAAGCTGCCACCACCCTTAAGTGGTTACGACTTACTAAAAGTTATTCAGTTATTTAGATTATAGAATTATTACACTTGGCTGCTGCTTATTGCAGCATAAATCAATAGTGTATAATTTTAATAATCTAAATTTTATGAAAAATCATCTTATAATAATTATCTGTTTGCTGCTCAATGTTGCCGTAGGGTTTTCTCAAAACCTTAAGGGAAATGTATTTGAAATGCATAACGGAGAACACAAAATGCCCATTCCAGGTGCTAATGTATATTGGCTAAATGCCGATAAAGGAACGTTTACCGAAGCAGATGGAACTTTTAAAATAGAAGCTCCAGCAACTTTTCCTGCTACTTTAATGGTAAGCTTTGTTGGATATAAAACCGATAGTATAGTTTTAAAAAATATCCCCAACAAACCTTTAAATATTGAGTTGAAAAACAATGTGGACTTAAAGGAATTTGAAGTGGTTGAAAAAGAAGCCACCACCAAAATTGATATTGTAAATCCTTTATTGGTAGAAAAACTAAATAAGCAAGAATTTGAAAAAGCCGCTTGTTGCAATATTTCTGAAAGTTTTGAAACCAACGCAACGGTTGATGTAAATTTTACGGATGCCGTTTCAGGAACTAAAAAAATTCAAATGTTAGGTTTAGACGGTATTTACACTCAAATTCAGGCAGAGAATTTACCGTTAATTAGAGGCTTATCGTCAGCTTACGGATTAACATTTGTGCCTGGAACTTGGGCAGAATCTATTCAAATTATTAAAGGAGCAGGCTCGGTAGTTAATGGTTACGAATCTATTTCAGGTCAGATTAACATTGAAATGCTTAAACCTGATGATAGTGAAAATTTATTTGTAAATGTTTACGGAAACGAAAAAGGTAGAATGGAATTAAATATTCATGGAGCTCAAAAATTGAGTGAAAAATGGAGCACCATGTCGCTTGCTCACGTTAGTAACCAATCGGTAGAGTGGGATATGAATGATGATAGTTTTTTGGATATGCCGATAAAAACGCAATATAATTTTTTCAACAGGTGGAAATACCAAAGTAAAAAATTCATGTCTCAATTTGGTTTTAGAGGGGTTTATGATGAGTTAGAAGCAGGTCAAAACCGAATTACGAATGAAAACAGGCTGTTTAAAATTGGCGTAACCACCAAACAATTTGAAGTGTTCAATAAAAATGGTTTTCTCTTTCCTGAAAAGAAATATAAGAGCATAGGCATTATTCAGAATTTTAAACACCATAGTCACCAATCGAATTATGGCGATAAAAAATTTAATGCCGAACAAACAAGTTGGTATTTCAATTCTATTTATCAAACCATTATAGGCAATACACATAACACTATTAAATTTGGTGGAAGTATGCAGTATGATTTATATGATAAAAACTACAACGATTCGCTTTTTGGTAGAGAAGAAGTAGTGCCCGGAGCTTTTGCAGAATATACTTATACCGGAAATAAAAGTGCATTGGTATTGGGTGCCAGAGGAGATTACCACAATATGTATGGAGCTTTTTTTACACCAAGATTACATTATAAATACAATTTTACGCAGCTTTCAGCATGGAGACTTTCTGTAGGAAGAGGTTTTAGAACAGCTAATCCGTTTATTGAAAGTGCTAGTGTTATGGCAAGCTCAAGAAATGTGATAACTGAAGCATTAAATCCTGAAATAGCTTGGAATTACGGAACCAGCTTAACCCACAATTTTGAGTTGTTTAAAAAAGAAATGACTTTTAGTACCGATTATTATTATACCGATTTTGAAAATCAAGTGGTAATCGATATGGAAAATCCTAACGAGGTAGTGTTTTATAATTTGGATGGAAAATCATTTTCTCATAGTTTACAAATGGAACTTCATGTTAGAATTACCGAACAGTTGGAGTTGAGAATTGCTTATAAGTTTTATGATATTCAAACCGATTATAAAAGTGGACGAAAAACAAAACCTTTAGTGCCTACCAATAGAGCTTTTATGAATATTGCTTATGCTACTAATTTCGATAAATGGAAGTTTGACCTTACGGGACAGTGGTTTGGAACGAGCAGATTACCAAGTACAGAAACTAATCCGGTAGAGTACCAAATTCCGTCAAGATCTTTATCTTATTTTATGTTTAACGGACAAGTAACCAGAGCATTTAAGCATTTTGAAGTGTATGTTGGAGTAGAAAACTTGAGTAACTTTACGCAAGAAAATCCTATAATTGCGGCTAATGATCCTTTTGGCTCTAATTTTGACGCTTCTTTAATATGGGGTTCTATAAATGGTAGAATTACCTATGCAGGAATCAGGTATAAATTCAATAAATTATAAACTATATAAATTAAATCTCATGAAAAATTTATTTTTAATGCTTTTAGTAACACTATTTAGTTTTTCTGTAACTAATGCTAAAGCACAAGACACTAAAAAAACAGCAACGATAAAAATTAAAACATCAGCCCAGTGCGGTATGTGTAAAGAACGATTAGAAAAAGCTTTTGCTTATGAAAAAGGGGTGAAAAAATCTGAATTGGATGTTGAAACTGCTGTGTTTACTGTAGAATATAACCCAGGTAAAACTACTCCGGAAAAGTTAAAAGAAGCAGTAACTAAAGTAGGTTATGATGCAGATGATCTTCCGGCAAATGAAAAAGCTTATGTGCAACTTCCAGCTTGTTGTCAAAAAGGTGGACATAAAAAGGAGTAATAATTTTGTTATTTTTATAATCCGAAACCTATAAAAATAGTTATCTATGAAAAGTGTTTTAATTATTACTTTACTGTTATGTACAACTTTAGGATTTGCTCAAGAAAAGCAATCGTTAGAAACTATTGAACCTGAAGTTGCTTATGAGAATATACATGTTGTATCGATTTATGAAAACGAACATGCTTCTTATTATCTTATTTGGATAAAGCAAAGTGTAACATCGCACAAACACATTGAGCATACCGAAAGTATTACTGTTATTGATGGCACAGGAATAATGACAATTGGCGAACAGCAATTTGAAATTAAAAAAGGTGATTTTTTCATTATCCCTAAAGGTACGTTTCACTCTTTAAAAGTAAGCTCTGAAACTCCTGTAAAAGTGCTTTCTGTGCAAATGCCTAAGTTTAATAAAGAAGATAGGGTTTTTGAGGAAAAATAATGATATTACGAGCAGTTATCTAATAAGTGTAACTAACCCTCTATAAGCAAATTCTTTTCCTGGAGCTGATTTAAACTTGATGGAATACACGTAACTACCAACAGCTTGAAACTCGCCTTTGTTGTTAAAAGCTCCATTCCAGCCTTCATCAATATCGTTAGTTTCAAAAACTTTTTGTCCCCACCTATCAAAAATAATCATTTCGTAAGAAAGCGGATCGGCAAAAGTAAGTACAGGTTTAAAAACAGGATTAAATGTACTCAATGGATCAAAAGCATTTGGAATATAAATTAATGGAACATGTTCTACACAAACTTCATTAGAAGAGCTTTTGGCTGGTGGTAAGCCTCCAGGATGTGTAGCACCTCCTTCTAAACCCACAATTTTATAGCAAAACTCTCCATCACCTTCTAAAGTGTTGGAAACATCATCTATATAAGTATTTTCTCCAACCAATGCCGGAACAGTTGCTAGTGGAGTAGTTTCCCAAATTCCACCAATAGCTCTGTAAATTTCATAAGCAGTAACATTTCCTGTCCAACCTTCATAAGCTGACCAAGTAAGTGTGTTGGTTAGCTCTAATTTATCATTATAAGCTTCTAACAAAATGGTTTTACCTATATTAGAAATTATTTTTACCTCATTACAAAGGTTCACCATTTCTATCTGATAATAATAAGAAGTTTCATCAGCATCAACATCATAATCGTTAAAAACAATAAACGGATTCATTCCTTTAAAAGCAGATACTGAACCTACCATAACAAAGGCATCAGTTAAATTTTGTTTTCTATAAATGTTGTACACTTTGGCATCTGCAAAGGTATCTACATAAAACTGTACATCAATTTGTGTGGGAGCCTCAACTGTTGCGGTGTATAAATATAAAAAACCAGGGTCTTTAAGAAAAAAATCAGCACTGATTGCTACAATATTTGTTGATGAAGAAAATGGTCCTGCTCCATTATTTTCTATTGCTCTAATATAAAATTCATAATTTGAACCTTGCACCACTCCTGTATAGGTTATGTTCGTGCTGTTGGTTGTCCCCGCAGAAATAAATGGAGCCGCATCTTGACTTACAAAAAGTTCGTAAAGCACGTTTGTTCCCGAAGTAAAATCGTCATAAGCATTCCATGTAAAATTGATGGAGGCTGCACAAATATTCACACCATATTCCAACAACATGGTGTTGTGATAGTTATCACCGTTTAAAGAAGCATTACCACAATTATCTTTTACTCTTACTCCATATTCTCTAACTTCTGTATCAAAAAAATTATTAGCAGTTCCTCTTGGAATAGTATAACACGTTGAACCACCTGCAGGAATAGTTGCTATGGTTAAATCTGCAGAGGTAATAGGGTCAAACATAATAATATCATATTCCAAAATATCTGGGACATTACTTGCTTGCCAACAAATAATGATGTCTCCGTTGGGTAAAACGGAAACAGAATCTACCACCACTGTAGGCAAAGGCGGAGAACCCGGCACACATTGAGCCTTAAACTCTGTAAAAGAGCTTAGTAATAGTAGTATGAAAACGATTTTTTTTAACATCTTAAGGTGTTCAAACACTTAATAATTAATCCTAAAATTAATTACTAAAAGCTTTGCTGAACTTCAACTCTCCTTTTTGCAATTTATTGTATCTATCTGTAAGTAAAGCCATCATTGCACTAAACGACTGAATTGCTTGTTGCGTTGCCTCCGAAATTTTTTCTCCTTTAAGCTTTAGTACTAAAAACCCATATAAGCCCACCAAACAAGCCTGAACCTCATTATTTATTTGCTTATCTGTTTTTTGGATAAATTCGGTTATGTTGGTTTTGGTTTTTAGGTATTGCTCTTGGTAATCTTTATCCTGAATGGTAGTTAATAGAGAATTGTGTAAGTTATTAAGTTCCTCTAACCTGGTATTAACTTCTGCCAAGTGACCTTTTTCCGCTATGCCTTGTTTAAGCATGTTTTTAATGATGTTTTCGTACCATAGTTTAATCTCCGCTTTCATTTCGGGCGTAGTCTCAAACTTATCGATTATTACATCATAAATTTTGTCAATATCAAACTCATTGAATCTTACTAAATCTTCTATTTGCCACATATACAAGATGTATTCGGCTAAATTGGTTTTTTCTTTTTCTTTGGCTATTAACATAAATAAAACAGTTTACTAATTGGGAATATTGGGTTTATGGTTTTACTTTAGGGGCTTTATCTTCGTTGTATTTCTTATTTAATCCTTTTACTATATCATTAGTAATATCAATATCTTTATTAAAATCTAACACAAAATTTCTGGTTTGAGATTCACCAATAATAATATCATATTTAGTTAATTCATTGTGTTGTTTGATGTAATCTTTTATGGCTTTGTATAATTGAGTATTTAGTTCTATCATTTCTTTTTCAAAACGTTGAGCATATTCATCTCTCATTTGATAAAGTTTTTCTTCTTCTTCTGCTAATTCTTTTTGTTTGAGTTCTCCTTCAAATTGAGTCATGTTAGGAGCTTTTTTTCTAAAATCCTCAATTTTCTTTTGAAATTCTTTTGATTTAGCTTGAAGTTGAGCATCATACGATTTTTCTTTTTTCTCTAATTTAGATTTTAACTCATCGTACAATTTATATTTTATTTGCAGCGAATCTACATTAATGTATCCTATTTTAGAATTAGAACTATCATTACTCACAATCATTTCTTCAATAGCTTCAGTAGTGGGGACTTCTTCTGTTAGTTGTTCGGCAGGAGTTGCAGTTTTATTAGAGAATTGTAGGTAAAACAATATGATAATGGCAACCCCCATTACTGCATTAAGTACTAATGATAAGTTTTTCATGTGTTAGTTTTTATTTTATTAAATCGGTCACATGAAATTATTCATTTCACGTAGTTAGATTTTTATTAACGCGGCAAAATTGAGCATTATTTTTTTAACCAAGAAAGTTAGTGAAGTTTGCTTTTATAAAAAGCGTTAAGAAAATGGAGATTCTACTTGTTTACTGATAAATTCGAAAGGTAGGTTTACCATACAGGCAAAATCTTCTCCTACTTCTTTCATATCATCGTCTTCTACAGAAAAGTGCCAAACAATTTTTACATTTACGCCTTGTTCTTTTATATCTTTTAATTTATACAGTAAAAAAAGTATTCTTTTTGATGAAAAAACATTGAAATATTCTAAGTCGAAAACAAAGTTAATTTCCTGATTATAATGAGCTTTAACCTCATCTAACCAATTTAATATTGGTTGATAAAAATGATCAACTTCTGTAACCACAGACTTTCCTTTTATTGAAAACACATTATTCTCAATATCCAAAATTACTTCAGGCGAAGTAGTGGTTGCCGATTTGTATATTTTTTCAATTTTTCCCATTTAGAAACCCGAAAGTACAATTTTTTTATGTTTTCACAATATTTTTTTATACTTAATAGTCATATTTTTGGACTAAGTGCTGATTTGAATAGATGAATTTTTTTATAAACTCTTCATTTCTCTTAATTTAGTTGCTTGTCTTCGAGATAATTCTATTTTCATTTTGTTTTTTAGCGTAACCATTAATCCGCCATTAAACCAATTTTCTACATTTTCTATCCAACTTAAGTTGATGATGTGTTTTCTGTTGGCTCTAAAAAAGAAATCTTCATTTAATTTATCGCCCAAATTATTTAGCGACTTTAATATAAGTGGTTTATTGTTATCGAAATATACTCTAACATAATTTCCTTCAGATTCGAACAAAGGGACATCTTTAAGTTGAACAAACCAACATTTATCTCCATCTTTAACAAAAACTCTATCTTGAATGCCCAATTTATTGTTACTAGTTGACTGCGAATTGGTGTCTTTCAGTTCGTTTTTAATTTTTTCTACCGTTTCTTTTAGTCTTTCGGGCTGTATGGGTTTAAGTAAATAATCTAACGCATTTACCTCAAAAGCCTTTATGGCATATTCATCATAAGCAGTAACAAAAACCACTAATGGAGCATATTCCAACTCTTCCAACAAGCTAAATCCATCTTTGCCGGGCATTTGAATATCTAAAAAAACAAAATCGGGTTGAAGTGTATTAATCTTTTCTATAGCATCATCCACATTATCACACTCATCAATTATCTCCACTTCAGGAAAATCCTTTAAAAGGTTGGTTAATTCCTTTCTTGCTAATCGCTCATCATCTACTATAATTGTTTTCATGTGTTTAATTTTAGCCCCCTAAATCCCGCGAAGGGGGACTTTTCCAACGCACAAAGCCTTTTTTGTTATCGGTTATTTGGTCTTCTGTCTCCTGACTTCCGTCTTCAAACTTTTAATCTTATAAACTTCTCAACTAACTTCAAACCTACTATTTTTTTTTAGACCAACAAATAAAGTAGAAGAATAAAACATTTTACAGCCTTCATTTTCTATCAATTGAAAATAAAGTAATATGTTTGCCCCTTGAAATTTTAACCTAAAATAGCTCATTCATTTTGAAAGTAATAGACCATATTAACAAAGCCAAAAAAACACTTTTTTCTTTTGAAATTTTACCTCCATTAAAAGGAAAAGGCATTCAATCTATTTATGATAGTATTGACCCTTTAATAGAGTTTAATCCTTCATTTATTAATGTTACTTATCACCGAGAAGAGTTTATTTACAAAAAAAGAGAGAAAGGTTATTTAGAAAAAATTGCTATAAAAAAACGCCCCGGAACCGTTGGTATTTGTGCAGCAATTGTAAATAAATACAAAGTAGATGCTGTTCCTCATATTATATGTGGTGGTTTTACCAAAGAGGAAACCGAAAATGCACTGATTGATTTAGATTTTTTAGGTATTGATAATGTATTGGCGTTGAGAGGTGATCCTATTAAAACCGAACCTGCTTTTATTCCTGAAAAAGAAGGACATGAATACGCTGTTGATTTAGTAAAACAAATTGTTGGTTTAAACAAAGGGGTTTATATGGATGAAGATTTACAAAATGCTTCTCCCACTAATTTTTGCATTGGTGTTGCGGGTTACCCAGAAAAACATTTTGAATCACCAAATATTAAGTCTGACTTAAAACACTTAAAACAAAAGGTGGATGCTGGTGCCGAGTATATTGTTACACAGTTGTTTTACGATACTGAAAAATTTATTGATTTTGTAACTCTTTGCAGAAAAAATGGCATTAATGTACCAATAATACCAGGAATTAAACCTATTTCTAATAAAAAGCAGTTGATTTCTCTATCTAAATTTTTCCATATAGATTTACCAGATGATTTGGTGGATGCTATTGAAAAATGCAAAGACGATGAAGCGGTTAAGCAAGTTGGTATTGAATGGGCAATAGATCAATCTAAAAAATTAGTGGAATTTGGTGTGCCATGTATTCATTATTATACCATGGGAAAATCTGTTGCTGTAAAAGAAATTGCTAAAGCGATTTATTAAAAATGATAACTCGCTCCCAAGCGAATACCATAATTGTATAGTTTAAGAGTAGCAAACTCAGATTCTTGTATAGCAGTTAAAAACCGTTGATAATGTGGTTGCAATCGCAAGGTAAAACGTTGGCTTAATTCATATTCCAATCCTAAACTTCCATTAAAAGCCATGTTGAAAGGAGCAATATCGTTTCTTGTAGGCTTTCTATCGTTGTAAAAACTTGTGTCAAAACCATCTATTTTAACTATATTTTTTTGATTGATTAAAATATTTGCGGTTAAACCTGCTGACAAAAATAATTTTACTTTTCTATTGATAATGTAAAAATTGACATTTAATGGAACATCAATATATCTATAATTATAAAAGATGCTTCCTTTTTCTGTTTCTTCAGGGTAAAATACTGTAGTAAATGTAATATCATCAGCTTTATACCCTTTATTAGCATAATAAATGCCCAACTCTAAAGAGAATCGTTTGCTTAGTTGGTAAGTAGAATAAATACCTAATGAATAGCAAAATTTCGGACTTTCTAAGGAATCTAACATGGGTTTACTCACATTCATTAAAAAATCATTTTTTTCACCCTTGCTAGTTGGATTAAAAGAACGATAACCCATTTCGGGAGAAACAGCTATTCCAATGGAAAACTTACTTGTTTTGGTAGGTATAGAATCTTGTTCTTGACCATAACTTACCTGAAAAGCAAGTAACAAAGTCAGTAAAAATAAATTTTTAATAATAACTGATTTTCTCATGGTAATAGTGGTTATCTTGTTTTATTTTAACTAAGTACATTCCTTTAGGATATTGAGATAAATCGATAGTTAGTTTTGAACTATTCACTTTGTTTACATAAACCAATTCTCCTAAAAGGCTAAATACTTCAATTTCAAAATAGGGTTTATTGGAATTTAACTCAATGTTGATAAGACCGTTGGTGGGGTTGGGGAAGAAATTTATACTGTTATTAAATGATGTTTCATTAAACCCTACCGTAGAAGAAAGTTTGGCAAGGAAAAAATCATCTAATCCAAAATGAGTTAAAGATGTAGTTCCGATATTAGTTGTTGCGCCTTGTGTGTTTTCAATTGCTCCTGTAACATAAATTTCACCAGTATTGCTAATAGCAATGCCGTTACCATTATCACTACCCATAGCCTGAACACCTTTTATCCATTCTTCATTTCCATTAACGCTATATTTTAAAATATAAACATCTGCATCATTTCCTATATTACCTACAACTGTTAATGTTGTATTTGCAAATGTTATAGATGGACTAAAAGTTTCGCCTATTATATAGACACCTCCACTTTGGTCAAGAACTAAATCATTAACCCAATCAGTATAGATACCTCCGGCATTTTTTGCCCATAAAACTTGCCCCGATGGATTATATTTTACTAAAAATAAATCACCTTCTCCATTTGAATTTAGAACAAAAGAATCAAATGTTATTTCAGATGCGAAGTTACCTAGAGCATATAAATTACCATTGTTATCAACATTAACTGCAGTTCCAAAGTCTCCTGATGGATTTATTCCATTTTTTAACCAAATTACATTACCTGAGGTATCTAATTTTGCTACAAACATATCATTAGAGTTTACTGAATTAGAGTTTGCTAATGTAAATGTTCCTATCGTTAAAGAATCTCCGAAAAAATCTCCTGTAAAATACACACCTGTTTCATTTACATAAATATCTCGTAGTTGAGGTGATGAAATAGAACCTGAAGTAGTTATTGATTTAGACCAATTCAGGCTTTCAGATACGTTTCGTTTTTCTAAAGCGACAACTGTGGGTGTTCTAACAATGGAATAACTATTCAAATCATTGTCTATGGCAGCAAAGCCCCCATTAATACTACTGTTGCTACTATTCTTAACCCAAATCACTTGTCCATTATTATCATATTTTGCAACAAAAAAATTCGTGCTACCTGAATTGGTTAACGTAGTTGTTCCAATAGTAAGTGTAGGGCTTAAAAAGCCACCGCTAACATAAATATCATTATTTTTATCAATTAGGAGTTTAGCTGCAAAATCAGAAGCTTGTCCATTAATTGATTTTACCCAAATTACTTGTCCACTGGGGTTATATTTTGCTAAAAAAATATCATTGTCACCAGCATTAACTAAAGTAAATGTGCCAATGCTAAAGTTGGCATCTCTGTACTCTCCCAACACATAAATATTTCCTTGTGTATCAACAGCAATATCATTACCAGCATCTTTTCCACTACTCCCACCAATTTTTGCCCATTGCCAATTAGGGTTTTGAGCATAAAAAATACTAGGTAATACTACCACAATGAACAATGCTATTTTAGTTAGTATTTTTTTCATTTCTGTTATTTTATTGATTAATTTTTACCACTTTGCCATTATATAGTTGCTCGCCCACTTGCAAGGTATAAAAATACGACCCTTCCTTTAATTGAGCAATACTTACACTAATTTGTTGTTTTCCTTCGGTTGGTGGTGTATATAGTTGTGTTTTTACAACTCTGCCTGTAATATCATAAAGGGTGAACGTGCTTGGCGAGGTTAAAAACTGTGTATAGCTGATGTTAATAAGGTTGTTGGTGGGATTGGGATAAACCATTAAATTTACTATTTCTTTTTCGCTTTCGGGTTGGTAGCCATACAACTCTTTGTTGAGTTCATGCATGAGTTTGTCTATTTCTTCTTGGGTAAGTTGTTCGCCTGTTTGCGTATTTTGACGTTGGGTGTAATCGGTAGTTCGGCAATCATCTATACGCACATCTACATCGGAACCAGGTTGAAAATCTACACCTGGCTGTAAATCAATTTCCTGTCCTGCAAACATTCTAAAATGAGTGCCTTGCTCTACAATTAAATTAGTAGCTGTAATGGTTTGTGTGGCTGCTTGAGTTACATTTTCGTAAGTAGAATAAATCCGACTACCATCTATTAGAGGTTTTTCTGCTCTTATTGGTCTTTGTATTCCATTTACAGGTTTTCCATTAGTTGGATTGCGATGCTCCCAAACTAGCTTAGTTGCAATATTGTTCATAGCCTCATCTATTGCATCTGCATATTTACTATTACTGAATGTCTCAGGAAAACCAAGTAATGACCCCCATACTCTATTAATATACCCATCCCCAGATGCCCACGGTCCTTGTCCATTATTAATATCACTAAAGTCATTATTATAAAAAACAATATCATTTACTGCCCACCAGCCTATGTCTGGTTTTGGTCTTGTTGGGTCGGCAACATCTGCTACCTCTTTTACATTGGCAGCACAAAATGCAACTGCCCCCAAACTTCTATCAGTAATATAATCAGTTACTTTACTACCATCGCCTGTCAATACAAACATCAATTTACCCGTTAAATCCCCCATACTGGGCCAGTTGTTTTGTTGGGTTGCTAACCGCATATTTCCAAAGTTACTACTATTACTGTTGCCTAATAAATCTCTGGGTTTGTATATCATATCCGCACTTGGTACTAAAGACAATAATCGGAAGTCTAAATCAGCAGGGGTTTGCCCATTATTATTCTCATTCCAATCACTTTTTAAATCAATAAACAAAATAATCACATCATGATTAGGATGGTCATTATGCCATTTTTTTAAATCATCAATGCAAACTCCAAAAGGCTTATCTCCATCTGCTTTGCCAGTTGCTGGATTAAAACCGCAATTATTGCAGTTACCAGAACACCCAAAAGGGAAAGATGTATGCCTTACACTCCAATTCCAAGTAGTAGGATTGTTACTAGCGTGTACATCTAATTCTACTACCCGAGTAAAGTCTAAAGTTTTATAAAAACCGCCATTTGGTGGACTAATCACACTTTCTTGAAAATTATTATGCCCTGCTAACCGATATACATTATTTAATTTTGCACAATTCATCTTCGGATCAGCAATTTCAGGAGTCATGCTTTTTAATAGTAAATTAATCTGTTGTCCTGTTTTGGTTATTACTGATAAGCGGTAGGCATAAGTATTCCCTTGTACGATATCTATATCATCATAAAATCCAAAAGTAGCCGTATCTGTTTTTGTGAAAGAAGTTAACCTTGAAAATAAAGTAATGTCGATATTTAATAACATTTTTTCCATGACTATTTCAGATATGTCATTATAATTAATTGATTCAAAATCAATCAACCCCCTATCATCTGTACTATCAATAAAAGTACTTGGGTATAATTCAAAAGCAGTAAAAACACCAGTACTTCCTTCTGCTACATTTACAGATGTATTAGCCACCATAAATTTTATTTTTACGGCTTTTGCGTTTAAACTTAGCGTTAATAATGCGATACAAAAAAGTATTGTTTTCATAATTTTGTGATTTCTTAGTTAAATTTCTATTTCTTTTAAATAATTATTTACTTAAATCTAAACAACGGAACTTTCATCACTAATAGTGATGTCGTTACTGTATTAGTAACTGTACTACCATCAGTTTCTTTGGCATGAATAAAAGAAAGTTTAATTCCGAGTTCTATTTTTGATACTTTATAAAAGATGCCATATTCAATACCAAACATATTGACATTATCATCTTGTTCAACAGAAACAGCACCTGGGGCGTATTTAACTCCAATATAACAATGTGTTCTGTCAGAGTAACGATATCCTAAAAATAAATTATATCTCAAAAATTCAAAAAACATTCCTTCTTTACTTATAGAACCAAAAACTCCTATTCCTGCTCCTGCTCCTACAAAAAAAGTATTAGAAATTTTATAATTATAAATTAGTTCTATACCTAATAATTCAATATCTAAATCAATTTGGTGCTTAAAAACAGGTTTAGTTGCGTTTAAACTATCCTCTTGCCCTACCATAGGTAAAACCAACACAAAAATCAATAATAGAAGTAGGAGTTTTTTCATTAGAATAATTAATGGGATTTGAGAAATAGTAAGAATTATATTACTTAAAATCCATTTTGTTTTTCAATAATGTGTTATCTGCTTCTAATTGTTCCATACGTTTGTTAAGGGCAATGATGTAGAGCGTTAATTCCTCTACTTTTTCAACTAACACACGATTTATTTCACCTAAGTCAGCTCCTTCCTTTTCTACCTCTTCAGCTGTGGGCATGTTGGGTAAATGTTTGTTTGTAGTGATGTATTCTTCTAATTGGGTTAAAGTCATCAATTGATAAGTTGGCTCAAAAACGTAATCAGCCCATGGTGTTGCATTCACTAATACTCTTCTTGCTCTAATTATTCCTTCCACCGAAAGTTTAGCACCATTGACAGCAAATATACCTATTCCTACATTACCATCTCTGTGTATAAATAAGTTTACACTATTTTTTATATCCAAATCAGTTATGTTGCTTTGCCCTGTTCCACCACCACCTGATGAAGCTAAAGTAGGTATTGTAGCAAATAATATCGATCCAAAAATATCTCCATAAATAACCGAGCCACCATTATTGGCAAAATCACTTGAAGTTTCCCACGTATTATTAGCTGTACGTACCGCATTAAAACCAATATAACTTGTTCCCCACCCCAAATCTTCGCCTGCTGCACTACCTATCATAAATTTAGTCTGATTTGTTCTTACTTGTAATGATTCAGTAAATAAGCCATTACCATTTACTTCTAAAGTTGTTGAAGGAGTAGCTGTGCCAATTCCTGTTTTACCATCCCCCATAACCACAAAAACATCTTGATTAGTGGTTTGGTCAGTTACTGAATAAGCAATAGTATTAGGATTATTTACAATGTTTTTTATACCGTATTTTAGGATAATAGAAGTAGGATGGTCATTTTGCAATAAAATACCTGTACGATTTACAGGATTAACAATACTTAATGTATTTATAGTAGTTGGAGCTACATTTACCCCTAGATTACCTTGAAAAAAACCATTGCCTACCACTTGAAGAGTACTCACAGGGTTGTTAGTACCTATTCCTACTCTTGCTGGACAATCAATTCCTGTATAAAGTACTCCATAATTAGGATTAGACAAAGCACTCCAAATAGGCAAATTAACATTCAGACCACTAGATAAACAAGTATTTGGAGAAGTATAAATACTTTCTAATAATCCACTTTTATCAGTACTTATAATCTTTCCCTGATTATCTACTTTTAAAAATACTTCTTTAGGAGGTCCAGAATTTATAGGTGGTTTTTCTTTAAATTTATCTAAAAATACATCCCCCGAAAACTTGGCAGCAGTATCTTCCAACAATCTAAAACTTTCAATGTTGTTTCGTTTAAAAACTAAGTCAACATTATTGATTGTGCCAACAAATTTATTAGTGTCAGCATTATTATTTCCTGTTAATTTCCATTGTCCTTGTGCATTAGGATTGCTATTCGGGTTTTGTCCATAAGCAATAGTGCTATAAGCAAACATGAAAAATAAATAAGTAATTAAGTTACGTGTTGAAATATTAAAATGTTGGAGCGTTTTCATAAGTTATTTGTTTAAAGATGAGTGAGTAAAGATAAAACAAAAAAATGTAACAACCAATTTTTATTACTGAAAAACTAGATCCTCCTATTTTATAATTTCGTAAATCCAAAAAGTTGCGTTTATTACTTGAATTTACTTGTGATTAATTTTTTTTAACAAAGAAGTTGTTTAAAGTTGTCTAAGTAAAATCACGGAAAAAGCTAATAAGTTCAAT
>JAVVER010000033.1:0-27799 GCA_032251145.1 Vicingaceae bacterium
TCTAATTTCTAATTTCTAATTTCTAATTTCTAATTTCTAATTTCTAATTTCTAATCTCTAATTTCTAATCTCTAATTTATTAATTCTTGTATAATATTTTCACAAGCTTTTCCTTTTCCATATAAATCTATGGTGAAATCTGCTTTTTGCTCCAACATTTGTTCTACTCCTGCTATTATCTTTTTGGCATCACTTCCAACAAGTACATTCACGTTATTTTCAACTAACTCTACCCACTCTGTTTGCTCTCGCATAGTTACACAGTTTTTCTTAAAGAAGAAAGCTTCTTTTTGCAATCCGCCACTGTCTGTCATTACTAAGGTACATTTTTTCAGTAACTCTATCATATCAAAATACCCAACAGGATCTATGGTGTTAAACTCCATTTCCAATCCTAAATCAGCAATTTTTCCTTTCGTTCTCGGATGAAGTGGCAATACTACTGGAACAGTTTTATTAATGATGTTTAACGCATTGATTAATCCTGTTAAATTCTCTTTATTGTCAGTATTTTCAGCTCTATGGAGCGTACACAAAATAAATTTATCGTGGGTTATTTTATTGGCGACAGTAGCTTTTTCAGCAGATGAAAGCGAGTAATATTCGGCTGCATCTTGCATTACATCACCACTTTTGAAAATTTTTGTGTCAATATTTTCATATCCTTCTCTCAGCAAATTATCTACTGCAGTTTGTGTCGGACAAAACAAATAGTCGGAAATTCTATCGGTTAAAATTCTATTTACCTCTTCAGGCATTTCCATATTAAAACTCCTTAATCCAGCTTCAACATGGGCTACTTTTATATGTAGTTTTTTAGCTGCCAATGCCCCTGCTATGGTAGAATTAGTATCTCCATAAACCAACAACAAATCAGGTTTTTCTTCCAACAAAATTTTCTCAATAGCTTCTAACATTCTGCCCGTCATAGCTCCATGTCCAACACTATTAATATTTAAGTTGTATTTTGGTGTAGGAATTTCCATTTCTCTAAAAAATACCTCACTCATGTTATCGTCAAAATGCTGCCCCGTATGCACGATTATTTCTTCAATTTCGGTATGTTTCTCTATTGCTCTGCTTAAAGCAGCAGCTTTTACAAATTGAGGTCTGGCTCCTACTATCGTTATAATTTTCATGAATTTATTTTTATTAGCCCCTCTCAACCTCCCCCAAGGGGAGGAGTTTCCAACACACAAAGCCAAAGTTAAACGTTAATTGTTTATATCTATTAATTTTTAAATTTCTAATTCTTTGCGATGAGTTGCCCTCAACGCTTTTAAATTTCAATCCTTCGGAGCTTTGTTGTTTTTCTTTTTTTTGACTCACCCCCAAGTTATCTTCGACAACTTCTCCCCCTCTCTTCAAAGAGAGGGGGTAAGGGGGAGAGTTATTGAATCATTCTCCTGTGTGAAAAACTTTTACTCATGGTCGTTTCATTTAGTATTTTTTATTTTTTGCACAAATGTAGTATAAAGCATGGTATTAAAAAAAGCAAAAAACACTACACCTGCTAATGTTTCTAACATCGCTTCTGTTAAAAAATTAATAATAATTAATCCTAAAAAAACAATGTAAATGATATGTCTGTTTTTTATAGCGTAATAAAGCGGATAAAAAATCATTACCATTAAAACCAACAAACCTAAAACCCCAGTGGCTAACGCTATCTGCAAAAACTGATTGTGAGCATTTAGTTCTTTTTCTGCGGCATAATCTAATCCTGAATTCATATAATGCTCCACCAACACATCTTTTACATCTCCTGTACCTACGCCAAATTGATGTTGAACTAAAATTTTTACACTTGTTTTCCAAATTTCTGTTCTTATAGAAGAAGTGGAATTTAACTCTTTACTTTCACTAAAAACGGTGCTAAACAACTCGTTAAATCTATTATTTACTTCTGGGAAAGCTTTATACCCAGCAAATAACAGCGTAGAAATTAATACCAATGCAACAGTTCCTTTAAGGTATAATTTGTTCTTAATTATTAAATATCCTATAAAACCAAAGTGAATCAATAAAATGGAAATAATTCCTGTTTTAGAGACTAAAAAGAAAATAATTAAGGAAAACAACGCTAGCAAAAACAAGTCTTTTTTAGGAAAACTGATTTTATTATCTTGCTTAATATTTTTGATGTAGATAAGAGCTGAAGAAAAACATAAAAACAACGCCATATAGCTGGAATGACCATACAAGGCTAATTCTCCGTAAAAAAATGAATTGATATCTGAATACAAATAATACTGAATTGCAGCCGAAACTAAGCTTAAGATACTCGCTACAAAACAACCATCTATAAACGAGTTTAGGATATTATCTGCTACTTTTTTCATTTCAATTTTTGAAATAAAAAACACTAAAGGAAAAAGCAACAGAGAAAGTTTTACTTCTAAATCGAACAAGCCGTATTTAAGGTTAGTGGAATAAATTAGCCCCACAACATAAGTTACATAAAGCAAGGCTAATGCTAATATTCCTTTCTTTTCTTTGAATTTAAAACTTCCGTTTAGTAAGCTCGAAACGAATAATAAAATGATAATGGGCGGAATTAATTTACGCTCTAAAGGAATTATAAATGCCAGTAGTAAAAACAAATAATAATTAGCCTTATATTTGACGGTATCAAAATTCACTGTTAATGTTTAGCAATTTAAAAGCAACAAAGATAATTGTTTTAATAGGTTTATTATTAGTTATAATTTTTAAAATTAATTTTTCTGATTTACTATTAAACGAATGTTACACCGACCAACCTTCTTACCATTCAGGAGATGAAGTTACGCTTTATTATTCTTCACAGCGAGTTTTTCCTTTCAACATCAATATTCCTATAATTGATATTAATAAAAAAGAGGTTTTTTCTATTAATATCCCTTTTGGGCAAGAAACAACTAATGAAAATGAAGTGCTTACCGAGGGTTTTCAATATACTACTAACCAAACATTTACTATTCCAGAAAATGTAAAATCGGGCATTTATTTTATTAACGGCAAACACCCATTAATTGTAAAACAACCATCCACAAACAAAATAACTGTTGTGTATCCTTTTATGAATAACCTTATTTACCAACCTTACCAACACCAAGCTGTTTTTGATGTTAAAGCAGCAACCACCAGTTTTTTAAGAACTGTTTATGAAGATAACTACACCAAAGGATTAAAAAAATTGTTTACTGAAATAGATGCCAATTACATTACCGATATTGATTTGGAAGACAACACCAATTTTAATAATCAACAACTCCTCATTATTTATGGGAAAGCAACTTATTTCACTCCAAAAATGAAGCAAAACATAGATGATTTTGTTGAAAATGGAGGTAACTTATTAATCATGTCGTCTTATTATCAAAACAATATTTGTTGGTACAACTCAAGTACTGCAAAAGTCACTCTAATTCATCCTAAAAGTGAAGCTATACAAAGTTGGCAAGGCTATCTCGCTAAAAATAATGATAATACAACTATGCTCACACCTCTTGCCTATGCTTATGGTGGTTTTACTGATAAATCGAGTAATTTAATAATTAACAATACAAATCACCCTATATTAAAAGGAGTGGCTAAAATAAATGTTGAAACTTATTTAAACATGTCCTTACCTACCAATTGGGAAAATGGAAAACCAATAATTGATACTTCAAAAATGAAAGTTGTTGATGCAAAAATTATAGCTTACAACAAAGCTAAATACTACGAGAACAAAGGTGTTAAAGGCATTTTTATTTTTCAACCGACTAAAACAAGTGGGAAAATTACAAGTTTGGTAAGTGAAGATTGGTGTTTGGAAAAGAATTATTCTAAAAACAAGAACATTCAGTTCGTTACCAAAAATGCTATTGATTTTTTGATGAAATAAGCTTTTATTTCTCTATTACAGCTACCACATGCGAGCGTAAAAATGGAAACATTCCGTTTAATACTCCATAAAGCTTTCCTACTCTTCTGCCTATTGGCGGTGCTAATGTTACTTTTTTAAATGTAATTTTTGATGCCTTAGCAAAAAGCTGTCTGATTTCTTGTTTACTTACTCCCTTCACATCTTTGTTGTTGGGATTGTCATAAATAAAGTCGTACCACAAAATAATGCCGTTAGGTTTAACCAATTCAAGCATTTTATTAGCAATTTGTTGTTTTAACGCTTTATCTAATATGGAGGTAAAAACGGTAGATTGAAAAACTACATCAAACTGTTGATTAAAATTAGCTTCTAACACATTTCCTGGATAAATTTCTAATTCAGGAAAGTTGTTTTTTAGAGCCTCTACTCTATCATCTAAAAGTTCATTAGCAACTAAATGCTTTAATTGAAAACCCATTTTTAAAAAACCGGAAATATTACCACCAGAACCGGCTCCAATTTCTAAAAGACTTAAATTATGCGTGTATTGGAATTTTTGTTTAAAAACCTGATAATAAAATTGTTCTCTTTCGGCAATTACAGCATTATTATAAAAATTGTTTGATGAATACAATTTATTTACATCCGAAGCTTTTCTAGCTTCATATCTTGTTTTAATATTTTCTAATTCGTTAGGCATTTTTGCTTGATTTAAACTATCTAGTTAATTCAGTATTTTTTTCAGTTGGATTTTTATTTAGGAATAAAAAATCTATCATTCCATTAAAGTAACCTATGCCATAGCTTAAGTGTAGAATAAGGAAAGCATAAATGAGTTTTGTTTTTTTTATTGTATTTATTTTAAAGTTAAATGATGCTAGTATAGCTAAAATAAAATAAACCCCTAAAATAATAAGAAAACCATAAAATAAATAGGTGTTGAAAAAAGAAATAATTCCACCTGTTAAAAGAAACATTACAAAAAACAAAGGGATTAATTGCCTTATTGTGGTTACGGTTTTATGTTTTTTATTTACAAATACTTTCCAGTATCCATATTGGTAATATTGTTTGAATAATTTATTGAATGTTCCTCTAACGTAATATTTACACTTTATTTTGTGTGATAAAAATATTTTAAAATTATTTTTTATTAACCTAAAATTAAACTCATCGTCTTGGTTCCTGGTTAATGCTTCGTCAAAATAACCAATTGACTCAAAAACTTTTTTATCGTATGCTCCAAAAGCAACCGTATCTACAAATCCGTCTTTATTTCCTGTTCTAAAATGTGCATTTCCTACGCCAAAAGAAGATGACATTGCTAAGCCGATAATTTTTGATGTTTCATCTTCATAAACATTTTCTATTACCCCACCAGTGCAGCCTATTTTTTCATCAATTTCAAAAGCCTTAACATTTTCTATTATAAAGTCTTTATCTATTTCTGAATGAGCCCCTAAAATAATTTTTATATCATCGTTTGATGTTTTCAATCCTAAATTCAGGGCAAATGGTGTTGTTTTTTTTAAGTTGTCTAACAACTTAACTTGAGGGTGTTGTTGCGAAATTTCTTCAATTATTGAACGAGTGTTGTCATCGCTCATTCCATCACAAACATAAATGGTAAGTAACTCTTTGGGGAAATTTGCATGAATAATAGATAAGATACATTTTTCAATGTATTTTTCTTCATTTCTACAAGGGATGATTATAGAGACCGTTTTATTCAAATCTTTGAAAATGAGTTTACTTTTTGCGCTAATTCAGTTAATACTCCATTATTTATGGTTACATTACTACCTATAATTGTTCCTTGAGCTATATGGCAGTGATTTCCTATTTCACTATCGTGATCAATTAATACATTGGAGTTTATAATGTTATTATCTCCTAAACTTGCATTAGCATTTATGGTGGCACCGGCTAGTATAATATTTCCGTTCCCTATTTTCGTTAACCTGCATACTGTTGCTTTAGGATGAATAATATTAGCAAACTTGTATTGTGATGAATATTTAGTATAAATTTCTTCCCTTATTTTACAATTACCAATAGCTATAACTAACTCTACATCAGAATCTTCAATTTTTAAAATTGCATCTTGCTTGCCTATAATTTTAAAATTCCCTAATATTTTAGTATCTAATGGTTTTACATCATCAACAAAATCTATTTTTGAATACCCCATTTCAATTGCAGCATCCGCTACAACTACTGAAAAACCTCCTGCACCTATTATAATTAATCTATTTTTCATTTATTAATTCTTTGTATTTTTCTTCCATCCAGCGAATGTTTTTATTCCAATCTGCTCTTTCAGAAATAATTTGCTGATTTATTTTAGATGCTTTTTCATTTAAGTTTTCAAAATTATTAAACACTTCTAAAATTTGCAGACTTAATTGAGTGACATTATCTATTTCTACAATAAAACCATTTTTACCATGTTCAATCCATTGAGTATTCGCAGGAATATTGGTTGCAATAGGAAAGCATCCACAAGCCATTGCTTCATTCAACGAAATATTATTTCCATCGGAAAGCGATACTGAAATAAATACATTTGTTTTATTCAACACTTTAACTATTTCATTTTGTGGTATTTTCCCATAAAACTTAGTTATTTCCGATAAGTTTAAAGATGCTACTAATTTTTCTATATCGTCTCTTTTACTACCATCACCAATTAAATGAAGTTCTAGATTATTTATTTCTGATTTTACCTTTTCAACGGCTTTCAACAAATGGGGGATATTATAAACATTTTCAAAATTTCTGGTACTACAAATAACAAACTTATCTTTTGCGTGGTTAATATTATCAGCATTAAATAAATTGGTATCAATTCCAAACGGCAAAACAGTAATTTTATGTTGAAAGTTGCCTATTACTGATGTAGCTTCTTTCATGTGGTCAGCCATTACAGTAATCCAATTGGCTTTTTTAAAGGCATAGTTTAGTAGTACTCGATAAATTATAGATTTTTTGGGGCTTATTAATACATCTGAACCTAATGCCGTTATAATAAATGGGTTAAATCCTATAAGAGCTCCTACTAAGCCATAACTTGTGGCATAATGTGCATGAAGTATATCGGGTTTAATTTTTTTTATTATTTTTTTTATCTTATTTATTTTTAACAATACTCTCCAATTTCCTCCAGCAACACTTACTTTTCCTGCGTCAACAAAATGGAAATCAATTCCTTTTATTTCGCAGGTCGGTTTAAAGCTTATTAAACTAACCTGAAAACCTTTGTTAATAAAATGGTTACACCATCTTTTGGTATGAATACTTTCGCTATCTGCTAAAAAACAAATTTTCATTCATTATTTAATTTAACCCATTTATACTTTTATAGTAAGCAATTGTATTATAAATGCCTTTTTCTAAACCAAATTCATATTCAAAAATAGCTTTTAATTTCTTATCAGAGTAATTAACTTCGTTTGAAATCGGGTAAAGCTTTTTTAATCCCAATAAATTAATTAGGCTAATTATAAATTTAGGGATAAAAATTACTTTTGACTTTGCTTTTAACTCTCTATTAATCAAATTAATAAAATCCTTTATTAACATTGATGTTCCTATATTATATGTTTCCACTTGTGATGGGTGAAAATCTATCATTTTAACTAATGTAGCTGCTACATCTTTTACATACACATAATTATACGTAGCAGTTTTAGTGGTTAACATTGGTTTATTTTTAGAAATATGTTTTAAAATAGTTTGTAGTGCATTTAGTGGGTGGTGTTCTCCAAAAACATTGGTAGGCCTAAGAATAATTAAATCAAATGACTTGCTTGTTGATGCTTCTTTTAATATATTTTCGGACAATAACTTAGTCCTCTCGTATTCATTTTTAGGATTACACTCAGCATTTTCATCAACTAAAACTGGATTTAGGCTATATTGCATCCCTACTACACCAACACTACTAAGGTGAATTATTTTTTTTACATTATTAGTAATTGCGGCATTTACAATGTTTTTAGTTCCTTCTATATTGGTGATAGCTAATTGATGTTGATTTCTTACTTCAGCTGCTGTATTGATTACAACATCAATATTTTTAAATGCTGCTAATAATGATTCTAAATCATTTAAATCTGCTTTTATGATTTTATAATTGTTTTTAATGTGTTCATCAAACTTATCTAAGTTTCTAGAAATTAATGTAATATTTTTAGGGATATAGTTAGTTTGAGTTGAAATTAGCTCTAATAAATTTCTACCTATAAAACCTGTTGCTCCTGTAATTAAAATATTCACTTTTTAAATTTTAAGATTTTTGGCATTAAATAAGCAAAATAAATAATTAGTGTTGGTAATACAATACCCTCAATTAGTAGTGCTTTATAACCTTCTGGTCCGTTTCTTATTAAAATGGGTAATTGAGCTACAAATGCACTAAAACCTATTATAAAAAATATTTTGATAAATGTATTCTTAATAATTTGAATCTGATTGGATTTTTTGTAAAGATAAAACCATAACAATCCAACTATAATAGCTCCTATAATAATTCCTATTACTCCAAAATTAAGATACCAAGCAGCTGCATGATGTATGGTATAACCTGTTCCTTCGGTAGCATTTACACTTTCTGCATAATACTCATAGATGCCAGGTGGTCTGTTTGGCCATAAAGCTCTTGGAACTACAGATGCTCCTAGACTTACTAAACTTGTTCCATAAGTAAAAGGAACATCATGAGATATTATTCCATACATTGAAAAATGTGGTACAAACATTTCATTGCTAAATAAAAACCTAAAAATGGTATTTTTTGCCGTGAAAGCTGTGTAACTAACTTCTTTAATATCTATTTCTTCATCTATTGTTGATAAGTCAAAATACTCAGCTAAAAAAGTTGGAGAATACGATCTAAATCCATCATTAAAAACTAAAGGAAGTGCTATTATTATTATAAACATAGATAACCACCTATAATTAATTTTATAATTCACGTTTTTAAGATACACCAGTATTCCAAACAAACCACCAAAAAATATTTCTTTTTTATTACCTATCATTAATAAATATCCTTCAACAATAAAAACTGTCAGGAAATATAAATATAAATACTTTTTTTCTAAAGTACCTTTTAGATAAAATGCTTTTTCTTTACTAATGTATGTTACCATTCCAACAAATAATGCTGTAATAGCTGCTTGATTTAATAATTGATGTAAAGTAAAAAATCGACCTTGTTGTGTTCGTGTAATATAATAGATGGAATTGTTTGTTTTTGCGGCTATTAATATCTCGTTTACAATCAACCCTAAACTCATAAAAACACAAAAAATACATATAGTAATTAGCCATTTATGACTTATATAAATACTTTTGTTTTGTTCAGGTTCTATTTGTTCTGAAGTAGAAATTGGTTTTGATAAAAAGTACAAAACAACAAGCTCTATAGTTATTATAAAGAATGCATAAAAGTGTATTGCTTTTAAGTACATATTATCGGCATGTACAGGAAAAAGTACTTCTAAATAATGGTAATATGCCAACCCAAACTCTTTTCCTGATTGATTTGTTAATTCATCAAATACTATAAACCAAGAACCCAACATACTCCAATAATACAACACCAATATTCCCAAAACAAAACCTATGTTTTTGGTATTACTCCATATTTTGTAACCCAGAATTAAAATTATTAATGTATATATACTTAGAAATAAGTAATGAATCATTTATTTAGTTTTTGATTAATTATTTTTCTTGTTTCATAATACGTCAGGAAGCCTAATAGGGTCATTGCAATAACAAAACTATAAAGCAACACTTTATAATCTTTAAATTCAAAAAAATACAATATTAAAGATGTAAAAACAAAAAACAAAAATGACATAATTATGTTTTTAGTATTTACCGCTTTTACATAATAAGCATCTAAAATACTTCTTAACGATATATAAATTGCATATCCTAAACTTGCCAACATAGTTATTTTTACAGCACTTATAAGCGACTCTGCATTATTTTCTAAGTAAAACAAAATTATTTCATGAGTAAAAAGCTCAATTACCAATAGTCCAAAAAATGTCAACCCTAAAGTCCAGTATGTTAGATTTTTAACTTGATTATTTAAAATGTCAAAATCGTTATTTTTTATAGTAATACTAGCCTTAGGCAATAGTATTAAGCAAATAGGACCGAATGCTGCTCCCACCATATTTAATAATGACATAGAAAATGCTACATAACCTGCTGTTATAATTCCGTCTTCTGCAATATGTAAAGTAAAGTATGCCGGCAAGGCTAAAAATCCTGCCAATGCAAAATCTCCAGGAACTCTCCATATACCATAAATAAAGAGTGACTTTAAACACTCCATAATTAATTCCTTTTTCCAACTTATTGTATATAATATATAAATTGAGAATATTAATGACACTATTCCCCAATATACTCCGGTAAATAAAATAACATCTTCTACATTTGAATAAATAAAAAAAACAATTATTGGCACAATACCAAGATTTAATAGCTGCATGGTATTGGCTAAATACATATTTAATTTTCCTCTTAAAAAACTGTAATTTAATGAATGTAGCAACATACTAACAGTCATTATACTTACACTAAAAATTAATGCTTCGTACTTAACTTCTCCAAAAAACAAAACAGCAAATTGGCTGCTAAATAAATTAAAAATTAAAATTAAAGGTGCTGAAAAGAATAAAGTTAATATAATTCCAGAAACATAAAATGTACCTTGTTTTTCAGCATCTTCCACTGAAAATGCGACATATCTTGGGATACCAACTCCTAACCCCATTATTAATAAAGGCAATAAAAAAGAAATAGTTCTTCTACTTATGGCATACTCAGAAAAATCTGTAGTATCGGGTAAATTTGATGCAAACTTATAAACTAAAACACTAGATATTAAAACAATAAATTCTATAACAAATGTTACCACATAATCTTTATTTTTAATTAAAAATTGCATTAAATCTTATCTAATTATTGGCTTATTTTTTTTTCGAACTAACATTAGTGCTTACAAGCCACAAATATAACTTTGTTTACTTAAAACGCCATTAAATCTTAAAATTACTTAACAAGCATTACGATTTTTTGAAAAACTCCCGCTATATCAATTCATAAACTTAATTTTGCTTTATGATTTACCTAACTAGAAGAGAAAGATTCAATGCTGCCCATCGCTTATTTATTGAAGAATGGGATGATGCCAAAAATTTTGAAGTGTTTGGAAAATGTTCCAACCCTAATTGGCACGGACATAATTATGAGCTTTTTGTTACCATTAAAGGTGAAATAAATCCTAAAACAGGTTTTGTAATTAATCTAAAACAATTAAGTAAAATTGTGAGAGAGGTTATTATTAATAAAGTAGATCATAAAAACCTAAACTTAGACGTACCTTTTATGCAGGGTAAAATAACTTCTACAGAAAACATCGCAATTGCTTTTTGGGAAGAATTAGCACCTTTTGTAAATGAATTAAATTGCGAATTGCACTGTATTAAAGTTGCTGAAACAGAAAATAATTATATTGAATATTACGGAAAATAAAACTCATGGCGAAATACAACGATAATATGACCAGTCAAAACAATATGGATGGTTATGAAAGAATAGAACAGTATAACGAAGCAAAAATTAACTTACTATCTGCTAGTTATTCCGACATTATTAAAAATCTTGGTGAAGATGTAACCCGTGAAGGATTACAAAGAACTCCTGAAAGAGTAGCTAAAGCGATGCAATACCTTACTCATGGTTACGATTTAAACCCTACTGAAATTCTTAAATCGGCCATGTTTCAAGAAGACCATAGTCAAATGGTTATTGTAAAAGATATTGAGCTTTATTCCTTGTGCGAGCATCATATGTTGCCTTTCTTCGGGAAAGCTCATGTGGCTTATATTCCTAACGGACATATTGTAGGGTTAAGTAAAATTCCTCGTGTGGTAGATGCTTTTGCCAGAAGATTGCAAGTGCAGGAAAGATTAACTGATGATATTAAAAATTGTATTGAAGAAGGGTTGAAACCACTTGGTGTCGCTGTAGTTATTGAAGCTCAACACATGTGTATGCAAATGAGAGGCATTCAAAAACAAAACTCGCTTACTACAACTTCTTCTTTTACTGGTGCTTTTGAAAAAGACAGTACCCGTAAAGAGTTTATTAGCTTAATTTCTAATAAACTGTCATAATGACTTAATTTTGCAAGTGGTAAATAAATTGATAATAAAAAAAACAGATTTAAAAATTAAATAATATGGAAAACAATAATTTCATTAAGAGTCCGATAGAGCAAGCTGCTCCATTTAGCGGAACAATGGTAAAAACCTTTATGTCTAATGTATTTAGCTACATGGCTTCTGCCTTGGCTATTACAGGTATTATTTCTTATTGGTTCGGAACAGATTTAGAATTGGTAGGCATGTTATTCAGTCCAACTGCTGAAGGTGGCGTTAGTATGAATATGCTTGGCTACATTGTAATGTTTGCACCTTTAGGATTTGTGTTACTGATGTCTTTTGGTTTTCAAAAGCTTTCTTCCATGGCAATGGTTATTTTATTTATAATTTACTCTGCCATTATGGGCGTTAGTTTAAGTACTATCTTTTTAGTTTATACAGCCAGTTCTATTTTTATGACTTTTTTCATAACTGCCGGAACTTTTGGTGTAATGGCTTTCTTGGGTTATACCACTAAAACCGACTTAACTAAATTTGGTTCTATTTTAATGATGGGGTTAATTGGTATTATCTTGGCAATGTTGGTAAACATGTTTTTGGAAAATGAAACCATGGATTACATCATCAGTATTTTAGGTGTTTTAATCTTTACTGGACTTACTGCTTATGATGTTCAGAAACTAAAAAGAATTGGTACTGGTGTAGAATATGGCACTGACGAAACTAATAAACTAGCTATTATGGGAGCTTTAAATCTTTACTTAGATTTCGTAAACCTTTTCCTATTCTTACTAAGATTTTTAGGGGACAGAAAATAAAAAACCATCATATATAAAAAAACTACAGCTAGCTGTAGTTTTTTTTTGTTCATAATATTTTTTGCGATGAGCTTTACTCATCTCTTGTAAATATCGCTCCTTTGGAGCTTCTTAATTCCTAACCCCTCATAATTAGTGTCAGCAAGAAAACTACTTTTTTTAGTGTCTGTCCATAAAGTTATGAGTTTGATTCAGAATGTTCGAGATTGAGGTTTCGAAGACCTGAAAATCAGGAGTGTACTTTCGTACATGACTGATTTGAGGGACAAGAATAACGAAGATATCGGACATTATGGACAAACTCAATTTATACATTAAACCTAAAGTGCATAATATCTCCATCTTGCACAATGTATTCTTTCCCCTCAACCGCCATTTTACCAGCTTCTTTTACGGCTGCTTCAGAACCTAGAGAAATAAAATCATTGTATTTAATTACTTCAGCTCTAATAAAACCTTTCTCAAAATCAGTATGGATAACACCAGCAGCCTGTGGAGCTGTCATCCCATGCTTAATAGTCCAAGCTCTAACTTCTTTTACTCCTGCAGTGAAATAGGTTTCTAAATTCAAGAGTTTGTAAGCCATTTTAATCAACTTGCTCACTCCTGCATCACTTAACCCTAAATCTTGTAAAAACTCCTGACGTTCATCAAAAGTTTCTAACTCAGCAATATCCGCTTCTATTTGAGCTCCAATTACCAATACTTCTGCATTTTCGTCTTTTACTGCTGTTTTTACTTTTTCTACATATTCATTTCCTGTAGCTACAGATCCTTCATCAACATTACAAACATACAATACTGGTTTATTGGTAAGCAAATGTAAATCTTTCACAAAAAGAGCTTCATCCTTAGTTACTTCAACTGTTCTAGCAGATTTTCCCTGATTTAAAGCATCAGCATATCTTTGTAATACTTCATTTTCTTTAACGGCTGATTTATCGCCTGTCTGCACTTTTCTTTTTACTCCATCTAATTTTTTCTGAACAGTTTCTAAATCTTTCAACTGTAACTCGGTATCAATAATTTCTTTATCTCTTACCGGATCTACAGAACCATCTACATGCACCACATTCCCATCATCAAAACATCTCAACACATGAATAATAGCATCCGTTTCTCTAATGTTTGCCAAGAATTTATTACCTAAACCCTCGCCTTTACTAGCACCTTTAACCAATCCGGCAATATCAACAATTTCTATAGTAGTTGGTTGAACTTTTTCAGGCTTCACCAATTTTTCTAATTCATTTAGCCTTTCGTCTGGAACAGTAATCACCCCAACATTTGGTTCAATAGTACAAAAAGGAAAGTTTGCCGATTGAGCCTTAGCATTTGATAAACAATTAAACAAGGTTGATTTCCCTACATTTGGTAAACCAACAATTCCGCATTTTAACGCCATATTCTTCTTATAAAATTTTTGAGCTGCAAATGTAACAGATTAATCTATTTTATTGAATGAATTTAAAAGATTGTTAAATCAACTTAGTTATTACTTTTGTTGTGAAGTCTGTAATTACTATTTTACAACACATAGATTCTAACTATTAATAAAGATGAGTACTTTTATAAGTAGGATAAATGACTAAAATTAATTCCATATTAAAACAAGTAAGACAGAGGATAAAATATCATCGTAAAAATACTTTATGGAATCATTTCAAAACTACTTTAAGCTTTACCTCTGATGGCTATAGTGGTATTATAGAAAATAATCATTTTAGAATTTGGCGTTATAACTTTTGGATTGGGGCTTTTTATCCTGTTATTGTGGGAACTGTTAATGAAACACAAGGAAAACTTATGGTTCGTCTTAAATCGGAAATGAATCCTGTTGGAATTATTTTTTTAATAATTATTATGGCTTTGTGGGGTATGGTGTTTTCATAGGAGTTTTTAACCAATTCGATAATTCATCGGAGTTTCTTTGGAGTAGAATTTTGATAGGGGTATTTTTATTTTTGTTGCCATTAATAGTTATTTTTTTAGGTTACAATTCTGAGAAAAAACAGTTGTTAAAAGAAATAAGAAACATCTGTTTACTGACTAATACCATCTGAGCACATTTGTAATTTGTTCAACAACTGAAAAAAGTACTACCCCATTGAACTAGTAATAGACAAATTGGCTTTGCGGGTTGGAAAAGTACCCCTTCGGGGGATTAGGGGGCTTTCTTTAATCAATACATTTTCATAAATAAAAAATACTAACAAAAACTTTTTTACTTTTGCTTATCTATTTTGAAAAACTCAAAAGATAAAAATGGCAGAAGAAATTAAAGCACAAAAAGTAATTTATACCATTATTAATCCGCTAATTAACTTATTGGTTAAACTTGGCATTACTCCCAACATGATTACTTCTTTCGGATTAGTTTTAAATATGTTGGCTGCTGTTATTTTTATTATTGGAGCTAAATATGCCGACCGAACCGATATGACTTATGTTGGTTGGGGTGGATTTACCATTTTAATTGCTGGTTTATTTGATATGATTGATGGCAGATTAGCAAGAGTTGGCAATATGTCGAGTAAGTTTGGAGCGTTATATGATTCTGTTTTAGATAGGTATAGTGAAATGATCATGTTTCTTGGTATTTGTTATTACTTGGTAGCTCACAATTTTTTCTTAAGTTCTTTATTTGCGTTTGTAGCCCTTATTGGTTCTATGATGGTAAGTTACACTAGAGCTCGTGCCGAAGGCTTAGGAATTGATTGTAGTGTTGGTATGATGCAACGTCCTGCCAGAGTAGTTACCATAGGTGCTTCTGCCATGTTTTGTGGTATTTTCTATTTCTTTTTTGACACGATAGAGCCGCTTAAAATAGCTAAATCGCCACTTATTGTTTTTGAAAACATTACTATCTTTACCTTGCCAGTAACATTTGTTGCCGTACTTTCTAACATAACTGCCATACAACGGCTCAATCATTGTAGAGTGGAATTATCAAAAAAAGAAAATTTATAACCATGCAAAAAAAGTTTAACATAACTTATGTATTTCTTTTCTTGGTAATGACTTCCTTCATTTTTAATGATGATAACTACCAAACTCGTATTAAAGTTTTTGAAGGTTATCCTGTTCCTAAAGATGAAAAGATGCTTTTCTATATCCAAAAAAGCTTTAATACGAACACAGTTGTTTATGCTGCCAATATTGCTGCTGATGGAAAATTAAATCCTAAAGAACCTGTTACTGTTTTCTGGAGAAGATATCAAGAAGGGGGAATAAAAAAAGAATTAAAAGCCGTTGAAAAAACTTTTGGTTATGGTGTGAAATCTAAACCATTAAAAGATAGAAAAAACACTTATGTATTTTCGCTTGTATCATTAAAAGACATGAATTTTGTTATTACGCAAGATAAAAATGGTCACCCAGAAGTGGCTACCATGATAAATAAAAAACCTGCCCGTATTGAAAAAGTTTTTGTAACTGCCGAACATGTTAGCATATTACCTAAAATTTTTGCTGTAGAAGTTTTTGGAAAAGATATTAAAACTGGCAAACCACTCTACGAAAAAATAGTAAACAAAGAAGAATAATTCACTTGTGAAACTCAGAAAAACGTTAATACTACTTGCTATTTGCTTTATCTACTTTGTATGGGTTTATTTCTTTGTAGGCATAAGAACTGACCATTTTGCCTTACTTTTTATTGTTTTAGGTGGTTATTTAACGCATGCTTATTCCAGAAAATTAGTCTCCGCATTTTTTATTTTTATTATCTATTGGGTTATCTACGATTCTATGCGAGTTTTTCCTAATTATGAGTTTAATACCATTTACATAGAAGAACCTTATTTATTAGAAAAAGAATTGTTTGGAATAGAATTAAATGACCAAATAGTAACTCCAAACGAATATTTTTTAACCAACAATTCTACTTTTTTAGATGTGCTTAGTGGATTTTTCTATATCAACTGGGTGCCTATTCCATTATTATTTGCCTTGTATTTATTTTATAAAAACAAAGAACTGTTAATTCAGTTTTTAGCTGCATTTTTATTAGTTAATTTATTAGGCTTTGTAGTTTATTACAGTTACCCCGCAGCTCCACCATGGTATTTTCATGAATATGGTACACAAATTATTCACAATACACCAGGAAATGCTGCCGGATTACTTCGTTTCGATTCTTTTTTTGGTGTAGATATATTCCGTTCTTTATACGAAAAAAATGCCAACGTATTTGCCGCTATGCCATCCCTACACTCTGCTTATCCAATAATTGTTTTATTCTTTGGAATTAAACAAAAATTACGTTCAGGAATTATTATATTTGCCCTCTTTTTAATGGGAATTTGGTTTGCAGCAGTATATTCATTTCATCATTACATAATTGACATACTTGCTGGAACCTTATGTGCTTTAACAGGCTTATTCATTTTTGAGTGGATAATTATTAAAAATAAAAAAGTAAACAATTGGGTAGTTAGCTACTCGCAAAAAATATAAATAACTAAATAACAAACATGGCATCAAACATTAAAAAACCAGAAGGTAAATTAGGTATTCTTTTACCTGGAATGGGGGCTATTTCAACAACTGTTATAGCTGGAGTTTTAGCAGTAAACAAAGGTATTTCTAAACCTATTGGCTCTACTACTCAAATGGGAAGAATTAGAATTGGAAAAAGAACAGAAAACAATTCTCCATTAATTAAAGACTTTATTCCATTAGCAGACATTAATAATATCGCTTTTGGAGGGTGGGATATTTTTGAAGATAATATGTATCAAGCAGCTACTAATGCAGGTGTTTTAGACAGATATTTATTAGAGCAATTAAAACCCGATTTGGAAGCTATTAATCCAATGAAAGCTGTTTTTGACAAACATTACGTTACCAAATTAGATGGTCCAAATGTCAAAAAAGCTGATACAAAATGGGAATTAGCAGAACAAGTTCGTCAAGATATTAGAGATTTTAAAGCTAAAAACAATTGCGATAGATTAGTAATGGTTTGGTGTGGTTCTACAGAAATTTACATCCAAGAAAGTGAAGTTCATCAAACAATTGAAAGCTTAGAAGCTGGATTAAAAAACAACGATGTAAACATTCCTCCAAGTATGATTTATGCTTATGCTGCCATCATGGAGAAAGTACCTTATGCTAATGGAGCACCTAATCTTTCAGCAGATATTCCTGCATTGGTTAAATTAGCTAAAAATAATAATGTGCCAATTTGCGGTAAAGATTTTAAAACTGGTCAAACCTTAATGAAAACTATCGTTGCTCCAGGATTAAAAACACGTAACTTAGGTATTGCTGGTTGGTTTTCAACCAATATTTTAGGAAACAGAGATGGTGAAGTATTGGATGATCCAAACAGCTTCAAATCAAAAGAAGTATCAAAATTGGGCGTTTTAGAACAAATTTTAGAACCAGAACAAAATCCTGATTTATATAAAGATTTATACCATAAAGTAAGAATCAACTACTACCCTCCTCATGGAGATAACAAAGAAGGTTGGGATAATATTGATATCTTTGGTTGGTTAGGATACAAAATGCAAATTAAAATAGATTTCTTATGTAGAGATTCTATTTTAGCAGCTCCACTTGTTGTAGATTTAGCTATTTTCTTAGATTTAGCTCAACGTGCAAACATGTCGGGTGTTCAAGAATGGTTGTCCTTCTATTTTAAATTCCCTCAAGAAAAAGTGGCAGGATTAAGACCAATGCACGATATTTTTAAACAAGAAATGAAATTACTTAACACGCTAAGACATTTACAAGGAGAAGATTTAATTACTCATTTAGGATTAGATTACGAAGATTAATTTTAAATCTTAACAATATAGAAAAGAGGCTAAAACATAATTTTAGTCTCTTTTTTTATACCTTTATCAACTATTTAATCAAAATAAGATATGATGAAACGACCATGAGTAATATTTTCTCACACATGAGGAGTGATTATAATGGGAAACGTAAGTTCGTGAATACATTAAAAAAAAAGAATGAACAGTTACACCTGACCGATTTAATAAATTAAAAATATAAACAGATGAAAATCTACCTTTTTATTTTTTTGTTCTTTTTGAGTTCTATAAGTTTTGCTCAGCAAACTATAAACGATAGTATTTTTCATAATGGAATTTACAGAACTTACATTTTGTATGTTCCAGCAATTTATAATGCTACAAATGCAACTCCATTAGTTATAAACTTTCATGGTTATACAAGTAATGCTAATGCACAAATGTTTTATGGAGATTTTAGAGCTATTGCAGATACTGCCAACTTTATGGTAGTTCATCCTATGGGTACATTAGATGGAAACAACCAACCGTATTGGAATGCAAATTGGGGCGGAACTGTTGATGATATTGGTTTCACAGCCGCTCTTATAGATTCATTATCTGCTCAATACAATATCAATCACAATAGAGTGTATAGCACAGGCATGTCAAATGGTGGTTTTATGAGTTATACTTTAGCATGTTCTTTAAGTAATAGAATTGCTGCTATTGCCTCTGTAACAGGTTCTATGAATGCTAATCAATCATTAAATTGTAATCCTCAACACCCTACTCCTATTATGGAAATACATGGAACAGCAGATGCTACAGTTCCTTATAATGGTTCTGCTGGAATTGATTCTATTGCTAACGTGCTAAATTATTGGGTTAATTTTAATCAATGTAACTCAACCGCTATATTTAGTAATGTACCTAATATAAATACTACAGATGGCTGCACTGCCGAACATTATGTTTATCAGATCGGAAATAATGGTGTAGAAGTAGAACATTATAAAATTATTGATGGAGGGCATACTTGGCCAGGAGCTCCAGTAAATATAGGGATTACCAATCATGATTTTAATGCTTCCGAAAAGATATGGCAGTTTTTTGCTCAATACGATATTAATGGAAAAATAAATCCTACTAATATCAACCAAATTAGCTTAATTACCACTATTGAAATTTTTCCTAATCCGGTTGAAAATTTCCTTACTATTAAAACCAATAAACTACTTACTAAAGCTATCCTAATATATGATTTAACTGGAAAAATTGTAAAAACTATTAATAGTAAACAACTTAGTTTCTCTTTAAACGATTTAGATAAGGGAGTTTATTTTATTCAGTTTAGTTTAGGTGAAGAAATAGTTACAAAAAAGTTAATCAAGAATTAAACTTTAATTCCTATTACACAAACATCATCAACTTGTTCTAAGTTGCCTTTCCAATCTTGGAAATGTTTTTTAAGTATTTCTTCCTGCTCTTCCATTAGTTTATCATAAATACTTACGAGTAACTCTTTAAATGGCTTGTACATAAATTTTTTACCTTTAGGACCACCAAACTGGTCGGCAAAACCATCGGTAAACAAATAAATTTTATCCTCACTATTTAATTGAACTTGATGGTTGGTAAAAGGAATCGGATTTTCTGTGTAGTTAACCGCCTGACGATCTGCTTTTATTTCTGTAAGTCCATTTTTATTAATTACCCATAAATTATTATTCGCTCCAGCCCATTCTAAGGTTTTGTTGTTTAAATTTATTTTAGCCAAGGAAATGTCCATTCCGTCTCTGGAAGCTACATTTTGTGAGGTTTGCCCTAATTCTTTGGTAATTTTATCTCTCAATTTATTAAGTATTTCTGCTGGAGACAAATCATCATGTTCTGCATTAATACTATTTAAAAAGCTTATTCCCAACATACTCATTAAAGCACCTGGAACGCCATGACCGGTACAATCGGCAGCAGCTATATAAATACTATCATTTTTTTCATAACTCCAATAAAAATCACCACTTACTATATCTTTAGGATTAAAATATACAAAGTGTGTTGGAATTTTATCTGAAATATTTTTACCCGACTGTAGCAATGCCTCTTGAATTCGTTTGGCATACCTCACACTATCTGTAATGCTAATTAACGATTCTTCTAGCTCATGGCTTTTAATTTCAATTTCGTGCTTTTGTTGTGATATTAACTTATTAGCTTTCTTTTTATCATTTAATGATTTAAGAATAATAATTGATAAAATAACCAATGCTCCTAAGCCAATCCCAAATGAATAAGTAATCGTTCGCTGCTCTTTAATTTCAATTTCGTGCTGATAATTTTTCTCTAATTGTTCCACTTCTGCTTGATGAAGCTTTTTTTCAAATTCGTATTGTAAGCCAACCTGTATAATTTTCTGGACATTTTCGGTATTAGTTAACGAATCTGCCATTTTATGATGTTCTACTAACAATCTGTATGCTCTTTCAAAATTTCTTGTATTTCTATAATGGTTGCTTAACGAAATAGATGTATTTCTTATTAATTCAGGCGAAGCGATGGTTTTAGCAAGATTGTATGCTTTTTCTAAGTAAATTTCTCCTTTATGATATTCTTCTTTAAAATCATAAATTACTCCAATACTATTAAGCGTATTTACTAAGCCAACATTGTTATTAATTTCAGTTTGAATGTCTTTTGACACAAGCAAATACGTTAATGCTTTATCGTATTGCTTTTGCTCTCTGTAAATTCCTGAAATATTTATTAACGATTGAGCAATTCCAGGTTTATCGTTGGTTTTTTTTCTTTTTCCTAAACTTTTAAAAAAATATTCATTTGCTTCAAAATACTTTTGTTGAGAAAAATAAACCGAGCCAATATTGTTTAAAGAAGTGGCAATACTTCTTTCATCACCCAATTCTTCCTTAACTTCCAACCCTTTTAAATAATATTCTAACGCTTTTTCAAAATTATTCTGATCGTGATATAATAACCCAATATTATTTAAACAAGCTGCTAAACTAGCTTTGTCGTCCATCTTCTCGAGCAATTTTAAGCTTTTAATGTAGTTTTCAATGGATTTTTCTACCAATCCCTGACTTTGAAAAATATATGCTATATCATTATAAGCAATAGCTTCTTTGTTTTCTTCGCCCAACGTTTTAAATAATTCTATACTTATTTGGTAATGTTCTAACGCCTCTCTAAAATTTCCTAAATCGGTAAGCGTATAACCAATATTATTGTTTGCAATCGCAATTCCTAATTGGTAGTTGATTTGTTCGCTTAAACTCAAAGCTTCTCTAGAAAGTGAAATACTTTTATTGAAATCTATTGCAAAATACTCCTCGCTAAGTATGAGCATAGCATCAATTTTCTGTTCGCCTTTATTTTTATCAATAAAACGAACTAAACTGTCTATCTTTTCATTAGCGAAAAGAGAAACAGCACTAAAAATTAATACACCTAAAATTACCTTCTTCAACATTAGGGCACTAAAATATAAAAATCTTATCAATATTTAAACAAGTTGAGAAAAAACAATTTTTAATTCTAACTGTTAAGGTAATGATTTGGAATGTTTGACTCTTTCTTGTTTGTAAAAATTAATTGCTAAAAAAATCATTATTGCTAAACTTATAAAAATCAATACATAAGGTAAATATAATTTTTTATAATACAATTGATATTCTTCTGACAACAAAAGCATTGTGGTTGAAGTGCCAACTATAAAACTAAATATAATTAACCCTTTTGGCACAATAGCTCCTAAAGAATAGATTAAAGAATTTTTATTCGTTGGAAGTTTATAAAATAACTTATTAAAACTATTTGGGGTATTAAAGTGAAAAACGGATACAAATTGTTTTAAAGAAATATCTGATGAGAAAGAAATGGTCTTTATTTCTCTGAAGTGATAAATAAAGTTTGTATATATTAAAAAAGAAACACCTGTAAACTGAAACAACAAGGTACCCAACCATCCAAAATCAAAAATAGATACTAAAGGGTTGAGTTCTCCTTCCAAATCAGGGATGTACAAATAAGTTGTTGTTATATCATATAACCTTGATATTATTAATAGCAATGCCGTTATTATGAATCGTTTCATTTTCATATATCATACTAGTTGGAATAACGAATAATGTAAAAACTTAATCACGCTTTCTTTACAAATTCAGATTTTAATGCCATGGAGCCAAAACCATCAATTTTACAATCGATATTATGGTCGCCATCAACCAAGCGAATACTTTTTACTTTTGTCCCTGCTTTTACAGGTTTTGGAGCACCTTTAACAGGTAAATCTTTTATAACCACTACGGCATCGCCATCTTTTAAAATATTACCATTACTATCTTTTACTATCAGTTCATTTTCGGCAGCCATTTCTTCAGGACTCCATTCAAAACTGCATTCTGGACAAGCAAATAAATTATTTTCAGTTGGGTATCCATAAGGCGATTTGCAGTTAGGACAGGGTGTTATTTCTTCTTGCATTAGTTATGTTTTTTTAACTATAGTATTTTTTATTGCAATTTAATTGTTTTATATTTTACGTTTTAATATTGTACAATTAGTATTTTTTTTTCTTTAGCTCTTTTTTTGTTTTATCATAATGATCATATACTGTTTTAATAAAGCTAAGTATTAATCCTAATCCAATTAAAACATAAATCATATTGAAAATTTTACCTGCATCGCTATTTGGAGTAATGTCTCCATACCCAATAGTTGTAAGGGTTATTACACAAAAATAAATTGAGTCTAACCACCTCCATCCTTCTAAATAATGAAAAACAGAAGCTCCAATAAGAATTACAATTATAGTTGTAATTAATAACTCTAAATAATCTCTATCTTTTAAAAAACTTAGAACAGCTTTCCAAATCAACATAGTAATTTATAAATGATAAGGAGGTAACACCTCAATAAATTTAAAACATGGTAAAACTACCATTTTTTGATAATATTTACCCATTTACACAGCCATTATGTAAAATAAATATGCTTAAATTTACAAACTATCCAGCTTAATTTCCAAAAAAAATAAATATAATGAAAAAAATAACTTTTATCACATGTTTAATTATGTCTTCGTTATTAACAATAAATGTTAAAGCTCAGAAGATGAATAATAAAAAAATTTCAAAATTATTAGAAAATGTTACAGATAGTGTAAATGGCCAAACAGGTTATTGGCAGTTTAAGTATTTTGATAGATATTTTTTATTAATTACAGATGAAACTAATAATAGAATGAGGATAATGTCTCCAATTGCCAATGAAAGTGATTTAGACGATATTTATTTAAAAAAAGCTTTAGAAGCAAATTACCACTCAGCATTAGATGTAAAATATGCATTGGCAGAAGGGGTTATGTGGTCTGTTTTTATTCATCCTCTAAAAGAGTTAAGTAATAAACAGTTATTAGATGCTATTTCGCAGGTTTATGCAGCTGCTGCAACTTTTGGCTATTCGTACTCTAGTACTAACTTTGTATTTGGAAAATCAGAAAACTAGTTGAGTTTTTTCGAATTTTTTGTTAAAAAATCTTTTAATGGTATAAAAATCAAAAATACTTTAATTTCAAGCCTCCAAATAGTGCTTCAATCTTTCCTGATTTTATAAAATATTCTGGTGTGTTTGCTTCTAATTGATTATTATTTATCAACCAAATTTCATCGGCATAGTTTAATGCTAAATTTAATTGATGTGATGAAATTATTATGGTTTTTTGTTGTTTTTCAACCAATTGATCAAGCAAATCAAATAATTCAGACTGATTTACTAAATCAAGGTGAGAAGTAGGTTCGTCTAAAAATATAATGGGTGTATTTTGAGCAATAGCTCTTGCCAATGCTACTTTTTGCCTTTCTCCATCACTCAAATTTGCAATGTTTGTAGCTGCAAAATTGGTAATTCCACAAAGCTCCATTGCTTGATTTATTTGCCTATTATCTTCTTCTTTTTTTTGAGCTAACCAATTAGTATAAGGATATCTGCCATAAGCAACAAAATCTTTAACTGTAATACTATTAATTGCTGGTGGAGAAGTAAGTACCACGCTAAACAATTTCGATTTTTCTTTATGATTTAATTCTTTGTTGATTTTTTCTCCAAAAAATATTTCCCCATCAATTGCTGGAATTAAACCAGAAAGCGTTTTTAATAATGTAGATTTTCCTTGACCGTTTCTTCCTATGAGTGTAATAAGTTTGGGTTGGTCTATATCCAAACTTATATTACTCAATACCTTATTTTTATTGTAGCCAATACTTAATGATGATATGGAAAGGATGTTTTTCAATTTAATGCTGCAATTTTTTTATTTCTAAAAATTATCCAAAAGATAAAAGGAATACCAATTAATGAAGTAACCGCATTAATAGGAAAGGTTTTGTCGCTTCCGGGTAGTTGAGCAATAATATCAGCCAACAACATAATGTTAATGCCTAACAACACACACAAAGGCACTAAATAAAAATGATTGGCAGATTTAAAAAAAATTCTGGCAATATGTGGTGTAATAATTCCAACAAAACCTATTGGACCGCAAAAAGCAGTAATGCTTCCTGCTAATAAAGCGGTAACTAAAATTACCAAATACCTAGTAACATTTACATTTGTCCCTAGCGACAGGGCATAATCTTCACCCAATAAATAAGCATTTAATTGTTTGGAAATAGAAAAAGCAGCTACCAAACCTATCATTACAATAAAAAATAACATTTTTAAACTTTTTGGAGCTACACTGCTTAAATCTCCCATAGTCCATAAAACAAAGGATTTTAAACTATCTTCTTGAGAAAAATATTCTAATATGCTAATAAAAGCAGTAGCAATGCTTCCTATCATTATTCCCAATATTAAAACCGTCATTATATCTTTTAGCTTAGCAATAGCCGCCATTAACAGCAACAAGACTAAAACAGCACCCAAAATGGCGCTGACAACAATACCGTAATTAGCAAACCAAACCGAACTACTTAAAGAAATTCCCAACACAGAAAACCCCATTATAAAAACAGCTACGCCCAGCCCTGCCCCTGAACTTATTCCTAAAATATAAGGACCCGCCAACGGGTTTCTAAATAAGGTTTGCATTTGCAAACCACTAACAGCCAATGCACTTCCTGCTAAAATTGCTGCTAAAGCTCTCGGTAACCTAGAAGATATTAATATGATGTTCCAACTTTCTTTTTCTGCTTCATTCCCCAATAAAATATCTACAATTGAAGCAAGAGGAATATGCACAGAGCCCAACGCTAAATCTGCCATAAACAACACTATGCTGCTTATTACTAAACCAATACTTAATATAGAAAATTTAGAAGTCAATTATAATTTTTAAGAATTTTTAAGCTACCATTTTTAGGTTATAAAAGTAGATATAATGCCTCAATTTATCCAAAAAATACTAAACGTAAATAAATTCTTTTTTTTCATTAGAAAGAATTATCTTTGCCGCTCTAAAATTAAATCTTAGACACATGAATGATATTTTTGAAAAAATTAAGAACAATAGAGGTCCTTTAGGTAAATACTCTAAAGAGGCTCATGGTTATTTTGCTTTTCCGAAATTAGAAGGAGAGTTAAATAACAAAATGAAATTTAGGGGAAAAGAAGTCTTACAATGGAGTTTAAATAATTACTTAGGTTTAGGAAATCATCCTGAAATAAGAAAGGTAGATACAACTGCAGCGGCAGAATGGGGGTTAGCTTATCCAATGGGTGCCAGAATGATGTCTGGAAATTCTAATTTACACGAAGAACTAGAAACACAATTAGCTGATTTTGAAAAGAAACAAGATGCTATTTTACTAAATTTTGGTTACCAAGGAATGGTTTCTGCTATTGACGCATTGGTTGACAGAAATGATGTTATTGTTTATGATGCTGAATCTCACGCTTGTATTTTAGATGGTGTTAGATTGCATCAAGGTAAACGTTTTGTTTATCAGCATAACGATATGGATAGCTTAAGAAATATGCTGCAAAAAGCTACTAAATTAGTAGAAAAAACTAAAGGTGCTATTTTAGTTATTACAGAAGGGGTTTTTGGAATGTCTGGCAATCAAGGTAAATTGAAAGAAATTGTAGCATTAAAATCTGAATTTAACTTCAGGCTTTTTGTTGATGATGCTCATGGTTTTGGAACTATGGGGCCAACAGGTGCTGGAACAGGTGAAGCTCAAGGTTGTCAGGATGGAATTGATGTTTATTTTGGTACATTTGCTAAAGCAATGGCTAGCATAGGCGGTTTTATTGCTGCTGATGAGCAAGTTATAGAATATTTTCGATATAATATGCGTTCTCAAATATACGCTAAGTCAATGCCAATGCCATTAGTTGTTGGTAACCTTAAGCGTTTAGAAATGCTAAAAAACAGTCCTGAATTAAGAGAAAAATTATGGACAATAGCCAACGCTCTTCAAAACGGTTTAAAAGAAAACGGTTTTAATATAGGAACTACTACTACTCAGGTTACTCCTGTTGTTTTAAGTGGAGACATACCTGAAGCTACTAACTTAATTATAGATTTAAGAGAAACCTATAACTTATTCTGTTCGATAGTAGTTTACCCTGTTGTTCCTAAAGGAGTAATTATGCTTAGATTAATTCCAACAGCAATGCATACCTTAGAAGATGTTGAATACACTATCAATACTTTTAAATTAGTAAAAGAAAAATTACTTAAAGGAGATTACAAATCTGAAAGCATTGCTTCTATATCGTAAACCAACTTTTTTTTTTGAAAAATAGTACTATAAAAGACCGAATTGAATTAATTTAATTCGGTCTTATTTTTATTACTTTAACTATCAAAATATAAAAAATTCAAAACCAACCTCCCCTGTGTTATAGAACAATTCGGTTTGGAGGTTGGGTGGTTTTGTTCTTTTTTGTAAGTTCTTCGGCTGTTTTCAATTACCAAAAAAATATATAAATTGCTTATTAAATGTATTCTGACCAATACTGCTACTGTCGGAAAGGCTTTTTTAGTTTTTGATTTTGCTTTTACAACCATCAAAAGCAATTGTGTAATAAGTGTTATCCAAATTTGTGTTTTAATGCCGTTTTCTGTTTCAGAATAAAAATAGTGTAGTTGAAAGTTTTGCTTTAATTTTTTAAAAAGCAACTCAATTTGCCAACGAATTTTATAAATCAAAGCCACTTCTTCAT
>JAVVER010000034.1:0-27472 GCA_032251145.1 Vicingaceae bacterium
CATTTTTCTTCTATTTTAATTTTTATATATATTTTATTCTTAAACTAATTCCTAATTCCTAAATCCTATCGCCTAATGCCTCCTTCAATACTTCCAAATCATCAAATGGAAACTTTTCTCCGTTTATTTCTTGGTATTTTTCGTGTCCTTTGCCTGCTACCAAAATAATATCATTGCTTTCTGCCAACATACACGCTGTCTTAATTGCTTCTTCTCTGTTGGTAATGGACAATACTTTTTTGAAATGTTGCGGCTCAACTCCTGCTTTCATGTCATTAATAATTTGCTCAGGATTTTCTGACCTCGGATTATCTGAAGTAAGAATTACTTTATTTGAATACTCACAAGCTATTTGAGCCATTAAAGGTCTTTTGGTTTTATCTCTATCTCCCCCACAACCAACAACAGTAATAACTGTTTCGTTATTTGTTCTGATTTCACTAATTGTTCCTAACACATTTTGAAGCGCATCGGGCGTATGGGCATAATCTACAATTCCGGAAATATTATCTTCAGACTTAATGTATTGAAACCTTCCTTCAACAGCATTTAAGTTGCTAATTGCTGTTAATGTATTTAGCTTATCTTGCTCTAGCAATACCGCTACAGCATAAATTGACAACAAATTATAAACATTAAAACCTCCAATTAACTTAGTCCACACCTCATTTTTATCAATATGAAGCATCATTCCTGAAAAGCCACTTTCTAAAATTCTGGCAGTAAAATCTGCTGCACTTTTTAAAGCAAAAGTGTATGGTTTAGCTTTTGTATTTTGCAGCATTACCACTCCATTCTTATCATCTTTATTAACCAATGCAAAAGCATTATTAGGCAGCATATCAAAAAACAATTTTTTAGCTTTGATGTATTCATCAAATGTTTTATGATAATCTAAATGATCATGGGTAATATTGGTAAAAACACCTCCTGCAAACTCAACCCCTGTAACCCTATGTTGATGAATAGCATGTGAACTCACTTCCATAAAACAATATTCACAACCTGCAACCACCATTTTTCTTAATAACTTATTCAACTCAACTGCATTAGGTGTTGTGTGTGTTGAAGGAATAGCTTCATTTCCAATTTTATTTACTACCGTGGAAAGTAAGCCAACTTGATAACCCAGCTGCATAAATAATTCATGCAACAATGTAGCGGTTGTAGTTTTACCATTCGTTCCTGTAATTCCTACTAATTTGAGTTCGTTAGAAGGATTATCATAAAAATTAGCTGCAATAATTCCTAAAGCTGCCGCACTACTTTTTACCCTTACATAAGTAATACCCTCGTGCAGTTGACTTGGAAGTTCCTCACAAACAATTGCCACAGCTCCTTTTTCAATAGTCTGATTAACAAATTGATGCCCATCTACAGCAGTACCAACCACAGCAATAAACAAACTAGCATCTTCCACTTCCCTAGAATCAAAACAAATTTTATTGATAGCTATATTAGTGTTACCAACTAATTCCTCAATACCTGTTTTATATAATATGTCTTTTAAAAGTTTACTCATTACTTATTCTAATTCTAAAAATATTCTGTTTCCTTTTACTAATTTTTCTCCAGGTGTTATAGATTGTTTTTTTACTACACCTTTACCTTTAAAGAACACACTTAACCCTTGGTTTTCTAGTATATACAAAGCATCTTTAATACTCATACCAACAACATCTGCAACATAAATTGGAGATACTTTTTTTGCTGAAATATGAGCCGAAGTTTCATCCGTACTTACTTTTGCCCATTCAGTAACTTCATTTTCTTGTTTGGTTTTCAATCCAAATTCTTCATAAACTTTTTTCAAATCGGGGTAATAACCATCTTTGGCATAAGGAATTCTGGACTTTGCCTGGTTTTCTTTTTTATGAATTTCTTTGTGAATTCCAATACTTGTTGCATAAACTTTATCAGCAACTTCTTTAAATATTGGTCCAGCAACTAAATTTCCGTAATACACTCCTTTTGATGGTGCATTAACTACCACTATACATGTATATTTTGGGTTATCAGCTGGAAAATATCCCACAAATGATGCTTGGTGACTAACCTTAATATCTTTCTTATATTTATATCCTAATTTTTTGTTGGCAATTTGTGCTGTACCTGTTTTTCCGGCAATCTTATATACATCATTTTTTAAATTAGTTGCTGTACCTTCCTCTACTACTCCTTCTAACATCTCTTTTACCATTTTAATGGTTTTCTCAGAACAGATAGAAGGATTTAACACCTCAGTCTCTATCTTTCTAACTAACTTTCCTCTGTGTCTTATTTCTTTTACAAACTTTGGTTTTACCATTTTACCATTGTTTGCTACTGCATTATAAAAAGTTAAAATATTTAAAGGCGTTAATTCAACTTCATAACCAATAGACATCCAAGGCAAGGTAATTCCTGACCAACTTTTATCGGATGTATTTTTGATGTATGGCGTTCCTTCTCCAGAAATTTCAATACCCAACTTTTTGTTTACATACATTTTGTTCAGTCTATCAATAAACTTTTGTGGGTCTTTAGCATAAACTCTGTTTATTTCTTTAGAAATAGCCACATTAGATGATTTTATAAAAGCATCTTTAATAGAAATTTTACCATAACCGCCTCTGTGAGAATCTCTCATTACTGCATCATAAAATTTGGTAGTTCCATCTTCAGTATCCACCATATCGTCTAGCTCAAGAAAACCATCTTCGAAAGCAGCCATTAATGAAGCTAACTTAAATGTTGAACCTGGCTCTGTTGCTGCTCCAACAACAAAATTGTACGATTCGTAATAAGTACTGTCTTTCGTTCTTTGTAGATTGGCTATGGCTTTTATTTCGCCTGTAGCTACTTCCATTACTGCCACACAACCGTATCCTGCATGGTGAAGCTTTAATTGTTTAATCAATGCATTTTCGGCAACATCCTGAATATTTACATCAATAGTAGAATACACATCACTTCCATCAACAGGTTCAATTTCATTTTCATCACTAATAGGCATCCACACGCCACCAGCAATTTTTTGCTCTAATCTCTTCCCATTTATTCCTCTCAACTCTTTGCTGTAAGCTCCTTCTATACCCACTGGCTGAATTCCTTCTCTATCATAACCAATGGTTCTTGCCGCCAAAATATTAAATGGCTTAACTCTTTTGTTTTGCTGCGTATAAATGAAACCTCCTTTATATTTCCCCTTACGGAAAATAGGAAACTCCTCCATTCTTTTAAGCTCAGTAAACTTTACATTTCTTCTTATTAAATGATACCTTGCTCCTTTCTTTCTGGCGGCAATAAGTTCTGCTACATACTGTTTTTTTGATCTTTCTGGGAACAACTTAGAAAGTTCAATAGCTAATGAATCTACATTTTGATAAAAGAAATCATCTGTGATGGATGGCGTATTGGCATCGAAACGAACTTCATACTTAGGAACTGAAGTCGCTAATAGACTTCCATCGGCAGCATAAATATTACCTCTTACTGCTTCAATATTATTATATTCTATAGTAAGGTTTTCTGCTTTTTCTTTCCAATGAGCACCTTCAACAACTTGAATATTAACAGTCTGACCTACAATTACGAGAGCAAACAAACAGACGAAGAAATAAACGATATAAACACGAGATAATATGGCTTTTCTGTCTGTCTTCATTTAATGCTTTTGATTTCTTTTTTGGACAACATAATTTTTGTTGGCGGAACAATAGATTCCATCACACCAAACAACTCGGTTTTTTCAGCTACTTGAGACTGTTTACTTTCGTAATTTAAATCTGATTTTATAGTGATATATTCCGAGCGTAATTCTTTTAAGTCATCATTTACATGGTCTAATTCTCTCACCAATTTTTCAGCATTATATCCATTGGCGATATACAGAATTCCCAATAAAGTCAAGTAAAAAACAAAAGGAAGCGAATTCACCACATTTTCTTTTGCCAAGAAATTGCCTGAAATAAGCGACACAAAAAAGTTAGGACTAGAAGGCTTTTTCTCCTTCTCCTGCTTTTCAGTGCTTTCTTTTTGTTTAAACTTGTTCATTTTATTTGGTTAATTGTTATAATCTAATCTCTAATTTCTAATTTCTAATTTCCAATCTCTCCGCTATTCTTAACTTAGCACTTCTTGCTCTGTTATTCTCCTGCAACTCTTCTGCTGTTGCCACAATTGGCTTTCTATTTACTGCCTTAAACTTCAACAATGGATTTCCATAAAAATCTTTCTCCAACTCTCCATCAATTTTTCCATTCTTTATAAAGTTCTTCACCATTCTATCTTCTAATGAGTGATAGGTTATTACCACCAATCTTCCTCCTGGTCTTATCACTTCATAACATTGCTCCAACAACGATCTTAAAGCTCCCATCTCATCATTCACTTCTATTCGCAATGCCTGAAAAACCTGAGCTAAATATTTGTTTCTCATTTTTCCCGGCACACATGCTTGAGCCACTTCGCACAACTCTTGCGTTGTGTTTATTTCTACCAATGTTCTTGCTTTAATTATTTCCTGAACCAACTTCCAAGCATTCTTTATCTCCCCGTAAGCCCTGAAAATTCTCAACAAGTTTTCCTCATCATACTCATTCACCACTTGCTTAGCTGTAAGCTTTGCATTTACATTCATTCGCATATCCAAGGGACCATCAAAGCGAATAGAAAATCCTCTTTCGCCTTCATCAAACTGATGTGAAGAAACCCCCAAATCAGCCAACACCGCATCAACAGGAATGGCGTTGTACATTTTTAAGTAATTTTTTAAATAACGAAAATTGTGTCTCACCAAAACAAAGCGTTCATCCTCCAAACTATTCTTTACCGCATCTTCATCCTGATCAAAACCATATAATTTGCCTCTATCACCTAATCTTTTAATAATCTCCCTTGAGTGACCACCTCCACCAAACGTAACATCCACCACCACATCATCACCTTTCAAGTTCAAACCATCAACTGACGCTTTAAGCAAAACAGGATCATGATAATTCGTCATGCTGCCCGTTGTTTTTAGAACCTCCCATCACTTCTTCAGCTAAGCTGGAGAAATCATCTGGCTCATCAGTTAACAAATTATTATAAGTTGTTGCATCCCAAACCTCTATTCTGTTAGAATAGGCAAACAACACTACTTCCTTTACCACCCCTGCATAACCCAACATTTGTTTGGGAAACAAAATTCTTCCGGTTGCATCAACCGTTAATTCTGATGCACCTCTATAGAAATACCGAATAAAATCTCGGTTCTTTTTAACATATTGATTCAGCTTGTTTACCTCAGCACTAATTCCTTCCCACTCATTTTTTGGATACAATACCAAACATTTTTCAAAACCTCGATTTAGGACAAATTTCTCCTGAGCTGCTGGATCCAGCTGCTTTCTCAGACCCGAAGGAAGCATTAACCTTCCTTTCGTATCTAGCTTACACTCAAATTCTCCAATGAAATTTGCCATACAATAGACTTTATTTCAAGCTTTTAATTTTTAAAATGTAAATATAGACACTTTTTTACCACTTTCTACCACTTTCTACCACTTTGTTGATAACTTTTAGCTTTTTAAGCCCGTTTTTGGGGCTACAAAAACATACAAATATTTGATTTTCAATAGATTTTAATGTTGATAAAAAGTGGGAGGAAAAGCGTACTTAAATTCTATTTCAGAACTCTAATTAAGTTTGTTTGAATTAAGCTAAATTTGTCCCATGAAATAGCCACGAACAAAAGCTTATAAAATGTGATAAAACAATCATGAGCAAAAATTTCTCACACAGAAGAATGATTACAAAAAGAGTTACATGTGACAGATAAAGAACAATAAATATAACCACATAGGTGCATAGTTTTTCATAGAAAGCTCTTGATAGAAATTCATAGTCGCATCTCGCCTTTGGCGAGATAATCTATACGAAACTATATATTTCTTATCAGTCAGCAATACTATGTGTCTATGTGGTTAAAACTAAGAAACTACAAAATACAAACAGATGAAAATTAAATCAGCAGAATTTGTAATTAGCAATACCAAACTAGACTTATGTCCGGCACCCAACATGCCTGAATACGCTTTTATAGGAAGGTCTAATGTGGGAAAATCTTCCTTAATAAATTACCTTACCAACAATAAAAAACTTTCTAAAATCTCTCAAACTCCAGGAAAAACACAACTTATCAATCATTTTTTAATTAATGATAATTGGTATTTAGTTGATTTACCCGGTTATGGTTATGCTAAAACATCACAAAAAAACAGGCTGAAATGGCAAGGTTTTATTTCTGAATACATCTTAACCAGAGAGAGTTTATTAAACCTTTTTGTATTGATAGATTCTAGGCTTCCTCCACAAAAAATCGACCTCGATTTTATGGAATGGCTCGGTGAAAAACAAGTTCCTTTTGCCATCGTTTTTACAAAAATTGATAAAATAAGTAGCTCTGTATTGAACAAAAACTTATTGCATTACAAAAAAGAAATGTTGAAATACTGGGAAAACATGCCTCCTTCGTTTACTTCTTCTTCGGAAAGCAAAATAGGTGGGGAAAAAATTCTGAATTATATTGAAGAGATTAATTCTACTTGGAATTAAAAGTACTTATGAGTGCCTTGAGTATTTAGGAGTACTTAGAAGTGATTTGATGTGTGGATTAGAAACATCAAACCTCGAACATCAAACGTTTAACTTTAAACAACAAATGAAACTGATAACAAAATATTTTACCGATTTAAGTGAAGAACAATTAGCACAATTTGCTCTATTGGCTCCGCTGTACAAAGATTGGAATGCTCAGATTAATGTAATTTCCAGAAAAGACATTGACGAGCTTTATCTGAAACATGTCTTGCACTCCTTAGCTATAGCCAAAGTGGTCAATTTTAAAGATGGAACAGAAGTGTTGGATGTAGGTACAGGTGGTGGTTTTCCGGGAATTCCATTGGCTATTTTGTACCCAAATTGCCAATTTGTATTGGTAGATTCTATTGGTAAAAAAATAAAGGTAGTAAACGAAATTGCAGACAGATTAGGCTTAACCAACATAAAAGCTTACCACCAAAGAGCCGAAGATGTTAACGGACAATTCGATTTTATAGTTACCCGAGCAGTAACACGAATTGCAAAATTTTTACCTTGGGTAAAAGGCAAACTATTGCCTAATGGCGAACACGAACTTAAAAATGGTATTTTGTTTTTAAAAGGAGGCGACCTTAACGAAGAAATTGAAGAAAGCAACAAAAAAGTAGAAATCTTTCCTATCTCCCACTTTTTTGATGAAGAATTTTTTGAAACCAAAGTAGTGGCCTATACTAGAGTGAAATAAATACAACGAATTTGCTAACTTAGAAATTTGATTGTGATACAAAAAGGATTAATTAACACCCGAGCCGTAAACGGTCTCTTATTCTTCGTTTGCAAAAGCATTAAACGAATATTGTAGGTATTAATTAATCCTAAAGAAATATTAAAGAAGTTAACCTGAGTCGTCTAGCAATCTCTTATTCTTCGTTGTGTAAAACAGTAAACGAATATTGGATTAGGCTAACTTAACAAACAAAGTTACAAATTACAGTTATATCCCTCAAAAACATTTTTAGTTTCGTTTATTTGTTTTGACAAGAGTATTAGATAATATCTAAAAGGATATAAAAAAACATAGCAAATGCTACGCTTAGAGGAGTTGGTTGTAATTTTTTTTTATTATAAAAAAATCATTATTTTAGTTGAATGAAAAAACTAATTTATACCTTTCTGTTACTTGTGATTTATTCTTGCGGATTATCAGAAGAGCAATTAAAAGAACATGAATCTTTGCTAACTAAACAGTATGAATTTGCTGTAAATGATGCTGAAAGATATAGAATATTATTTGCTCAACATAGGGCGGAAATTTTACCAAACAGCTTTATCACAAGTCAACACTCCATAATTATTCAACTTGATTCTATTCAGAAAAAGTTTGCTAAAAGAGTTGAAGAATTAGAAAATAAAGAAAAAATAAACTATTCTGAATTTAAAAGTGACTATCTTAAAAATTTGGAATCCTTTCACCATTTCTTTGATAGCTTAGAACATAGACCTGAACAAGATGAGGAAATAATAGCCTCAAATTTAGATGTTTTAGAAAAAATCTATTCTAAAAAATCCGTCATTTTTCAAATGAGAACTGATTTAACAATGTCTTATGCGAACTATCTTAGAAATATTTATTATTATCTTGATGGTAATTGCGGTTTTTCAATTTCTGAATTAGAAACAAACTCCAATTTAGATTCTACTGGCAACATTTTAATAAAATTAAGTTCAGAAGCGTTTCAACAAGTTCCAAAAGGAAGAAATTTAATATTGGAAAGTGTTATAAAAGACCGAAAAGAAATTGAAACAGATTACAACTTTGTTCCTAATTATTCATTTTCTGACTTGATTGTTCCAACCAAGGGAAAAGGAAAGTATCTAGTAAAAGGAAAAGTAGTGTATTACACTAAAAAAGGTCGAAAAGAATTTCCTTTTGAGGAAGCAATAGTAATAGAATGAAGCTGATTTTAAATATATTTTTCATACTTATTACTCAATCTGGGTTTGGGCAATCTGACAACATAATAAACAACGATTCACTAACTAATCTAGATAAATATAAAATAAAAGGATTCCAATCATTTTATAATGAAGATTATGAAAAAGCTTTACACTATTTTTCAAAAGCAATTGAGTTAAATGAAAAAGATACAATATCATACAAACAAAGAGGTCTTATTAATCACAAATTAGGTAATCTAAAAGATGCAATAAATGACTATTCTGTTGCTATTAAATTGACTCCAGCAGATGCAAACTTATATTTAAACCGAGGAGCTGCTTTACAGATGGTAAATAAAAATTATGAAGCAATAAGTGATTGTAAAATTGGAATTACTTTAGATTCTAATGACCAAACACTTCACAACAATCTTGCTTGGGCTTATTACAGATTAGAAATGGTTGATTCAGCTTGTATTTATTGGAATAAAGCTAGAGAGTTAGGACGGGAATTTTCAAAATCTTTTTTTAAAGATAAGTGCGAATCAAAAAACACAAATGAAGTTGCCAAAAAATACAAAGTCATAGATTTTTCAACACCCTCAAGCATTAAAATTGACACAACTTTATTTATTGATGGAACTGTTTCAAATGACACTAATATCAAAATAATAAACTATTCTGCTCTTTTTAGCTATTATTCAAAACACATCGTTTCACCTCCGCATGGTGGTGATCCTAACTATGCAACAGTTTCATTTATTGTTGATACATTAGGACATGTTAGTTATGTTTATATAATTGAAGATGTTATGAACAAAACTAATGATGAACCATGGAAGTGGTATGATGATAAAGGTTTTCAATTCTCTCCTTTAATAGTAAATGGCAAACCCTACTTTGTAGAATATCAAATTAAAATTGATGATTTATGCTATTGTGTACCTTTAATATATAAAGAACATACAGCTCGTAAAAGAAAAGAAAAAAGAAAACACTAACAGAACTAAATCTTTTACCCTTTGAAAACTAATAAAAAATGGATAAAAAGAAGTATTTGGACAATGACAACCATCTTTGTTCTAATGAATGTTGTAGCTATTTTTCATTCCTATAAATTCACTCATTTTACAGAACAAGCAGTTGAAAAAACAAAAAATCCAAAAAAACTTAATACAGTTCAAAAATTAAACACCCTTATATTCGGTGTAAACAATCCTAGACCAACCAATCAAACACTTCCTACTTCTGAATTTAAAACTATATATCTAAATAGTAACAAAAAAATAGAGTGTTGGGAAATTAAAACCGAAAACAGTAAAGGAACTGTAATTTTATTTCATGGTTTTAGTGGTTCAAAATCTACAATGTTAGATAAAGCTACCTTATTTAAAAAACTTGGCTACAATACGTTTTTAGTAGATTTTATGGGGTCTGGCGGTTCTGAAGGCAATCAAACTACCGTAGGTTTTCTAGAAGCTGAACAAGTAAAAACCAGCTTTAACTATTTATCAAATAAAGGAGAAAAAAACATTTATTTATTTGGCACTTCAATGGGGGCAGTTGCTATAATGAAAGCAATTAGCGATACTGAAATACATCCAAAAGGACTAATTTTAGAATGTCCTTTTGGATCAATGTACCAAACAGTATGTGCAAGATTTACTAACATGAACACACCAACATTTCCTATGGCAAGTTTATTGGTTTTTTGGGGAGGCGTTCAAAATGGTTTTTGGGGATTTAGTCATAATCCAAAAGATTATGCTAAAAACATCAATTTTCCTACACTCTTATTGCATGGTGCAAAAGACGATAGAGTAAGTATAGAAGAAATAAATGAAATTTTTAAAAACTTAAATGGGATGAAAACCCTAAAAATTTACGAAAAAGCTGGACACGAAAATTACTTAATTCAATATCAAAATGAATGGACTAATGATATAGAACGATTTTTTATCCAAACATCAAACTCCGAATTATGATTCTTACTTTAATAATTTTCTATTACCAACATTTTCTAATACAATCATCTGTTTGATAGCAATTTGGTTAAGCTTTAAAAGCCTTTTGCTTTGCGGCATATTTTCATTTATTAATACTGCATTTATATTTTCTAAGTTTGACAGACAAATTAATTGATTAATACTAGCATAATCTCTTATGTTTCCCTTTAACTCAGGGTTTTCTTTTAGCCATTCTTTTGCTGTAACACCAAAAAGAGCTACATTTAAAACATCGGCTTCATTTGCATAAATTATTGCGGTTTGCTTAGCAGATAGTTCTGATGGAATTAAATTTTGTTTGATAGCGTCAGTATGAATTTGATAATTTATTTTAGCCAATTCTCTTTTAGCACTCCATCCTATTAATTTTTGTTCCTCTTCTTTTAGACGTTGGAATTCAGTAATTAAATATAGTTTAAACTGAACACTAATTGCTGATCCAAATTCAAATGCGATATCTTTGTGAGCATAAGTTCCTCCATATTTTCCTTTTTTTACTAAAAGTCCGATAGCGTTTGTTTTATCAATCCATTCCGAAGTACTTATCACAAAATTTGTAAGCCCTGCTTGCATTTTAAAGTGGTCAGATTCGACCACTTTAAAATTTGGGTTATTAATCTGCTCCCACACACTTAAAAATTCAAGAGCATATCGTGTTCTTAGCCAGTTTTTTATTATATCAGCAGCCCTACTTTCACTTTCTTTAGCATTTGCCATATCTGTAAGTGAAATGTAATCCATGTCTGCAATAGATTGCACTGTGATTTCAAAATTATTTACCTTGATTTTTGCCATCTTTTGTTAATACTTTTTACCTTAAACTTCCTAAACAATCTCCTTTGTCAGTCTAAACTTCCAGAAAGCCGCACTACTCCACCGATTTAGAATAAATCAAGTTACTTTGGTTTTGGAGGTTAACCAATTCCACGTAAAAATCTCTTTCTTTCATTTTTCCTGTAGCTACATGCTCCAGAATACTTGTAGATATTAGCACCACATCTACAATTTGGAATTGAGGAATAAATCCTTTGTAAATTACTTTGTATTCTTCTTGTTTTATCGCATTTTTGGTATTGTCTTCAGCTGTCCAATTACTTTGCGTAGTTTTAGCTTCATACAAGGATAAATAAATATTGTTTTTAGCATTGGTCAAATCTCTGTTGGGCTGCACTTCAATATCTAAGAAAGATTTTTTAAAATTATCATAACCATCATCAGAAAAAACATAATGTTCTGCCAAATTGATTGTATCGCTAACCATAAAAAACTTTGCTGTTAAATTTCCTCCTTTCAAGGTATCTGGAATATAAATTTTAAGCGGATGATAACCCACATAGGTAAAGTTAATGGTGTCATTTGGAAAAACATCTATACTAAAATTTCCATTTTGGTCGGTAGAAAATCCTTTTTTATTGTTAATGGTAGCATTTACTCCTTTTAATGGAATAGAAAAACTGTCAGAATCGAAAATAACACCTTTAAAGTGTATCGGTTTCAACGTTTTTGTGGTGTCTTGTGCTATTGTAAATTGAGCCAACAATCCAATAAATGCTATTAATGTAATCAGTTTTTTCATGTGTATATTTTTATTTTATTAAATCGGTCATATAGAATCACCATGTTACATATTCATTAATGTGCATTTTTATTCATGGTTTATTTCATAATTGAATAGAAATTATTCTTTAGTACAAAGCTAAACATTAATATGAGGCACTTTAATTTTATCTGTTTAGTATTTTAAGTAATAAAAAAACCCATCAAATAAATCGATGGGTTTTTTAGTAATAATAAAAAATATATATTTCTTATTGAACTTGCACATTAATGGCTTTTGGTCCTCTATCGCTATCTTCGATATCGAAAGAAACGTTGTCGCCTTCATTTAATGGTTGATTACTAGATGAATGGTGAACGAAGATATCTTTACTTCCGTCTTCTGGAGTAATAAATCCCCAACCTTTTTCATCATTAAAAAATTTAATTGTACCGTTTTTCATTGTAAAAAATTATTAATTTATAAAAAGCAAATTTATGCAAAAAAAGCATAGAAAAACATTTTTACTTAATTATTTGAAAAACAGTAATTAAAAAACTAATTATTTTTAACGTAAATAGGTGTGAGACAATATTGCTGACCAAAATTTTTTTCTACCCAATTCATTAATTCCTTTATTTCATCTTCCATTAGGTATTGATATGATTTTGCTAGTTCTTTTCTAAATAATTTGATATCAAAACTCACTTTCTTCAAAATGGTTTTAGCATATTCAAGTTTACTTTTTTTCATAGGTAGTTAGTTTTATATTTTTAAAAGTCTGTCAGTCTAGTTTATAACAACCTTATACTTTTTATTTATCTAATATGTTTCAATTTTGTAGTGTAAATATAGTTATTTAAAACTGCTTTTTTTAATAAATATTATTAGCTAATTTTACTTTTAACATTATTTAAATATTATTCATAAAATTTCTAATCAAATGAAACACCTATCCATACTATTCATCATTATTTCCACCTTATTTTTAACCCCTCAAAATCAGGCAGCTAATGTAGATTATGAAGTAAGCATGAGTGAACCACATACACATTACTTTGAAGTGAAAATGGTTATTAAAAATCATGAAGGAAATGAAGTTGATATTTATATGCCAACATGGACCCCTGGTTCTTACTTAATTAGAGAGTTTGCTAAAAGTGTTGAAGCTGTTTCTGCTAAACAAAACGCTAAGGAATTAAACATCGAAAAAATTAATAAAAATACTTGGCGAATTAAATCTAACAACAAATCTGATATTACTGTATCGTATAAAGTTTATGCTTATGAAATGAGTGTAAGAACAAGTTTTTTAGATGCTTCTCATGGTTATTTTAATGGAACAAGTATATTTATGGCTTACCAACCTGCTCAAAAAGAAAATTCTAAAGTAAGCATACATCCTTATAAAGACTGGAAAAAAGTAAGTACCGCTCTACCTAAAGCCAAAGGAGAAAAAGGTTTTGTTTATGTTGCCGAAAATTACGACATATTAGTAGATGCTCCTTTTGAAATTGGTAATCATGTTACTTTTGATTTTACTGCTGCAGGAGTGCTTCACCATGTTGCTATGTATGGAGAAGGAAACTATAATATAGATACGCTAAAAAAAGACATGGCAAAAGTAGTAGAAGCTTGCACCAATGTTTTTGGCGAGAATCCCAACAAAGAATATACTTTTATTATTCATAATCTTACCAGAGGAAGTGGCGGATTAGAACACCTCAGTTCTACTACCTTGCAAGTGAACAGATGGACATACAGCGGTTCTGCTTACAAAGGCTTTTTAAGTTTGGTTGCTCACGAATATTTTCATTTGTGGAATGTAAAAAGAATTAGACCTATTGAATTAGGTCCTTTTGATTATTCAAACGAAAATTATACTTCTCTGCTTTGGGTAATGGAAGGCTTTACCAGTTATTATGATGAATTGCTACTTTATAGAGCAGGAATTTATACTGAAGAGGAAATTTTAAGTAAATTCTCTTCTTCTATTAATAGCATTGAAAACCAACCTGGAAATAAAGCTCAACCTGTAGCTCATGCTAGTTTTGATGCTTGGATAAAAGCCTACCGACCAACTGAAAATAGTTACAACACTACCATTTCTTATTACACTAAAGGAAGTGTAGTTGCCAACATATTGGATTTAATGATTATTAAAAATACGAAAGGAAAAAAATCGTTGGATGATGTTATGAAACTCCTTTACAACAAGTATTACAAGCAAGAAAGCAGAGGATTTACTTCCGAAGAAATGAAAAAAACGTTAGAAGAAGTTAGCGGATTAAATTTAGATGATTTTTATGCAAAATACATTAACGGCACTGAAACATTCGACTACCCTACGCTATTTAGCTATGTTGGTTTTCAGGTGGAGCCACTAACAGAAAATAGTTTAAGCCTAGGAGTTTCTCTTTCTGGAAATAACATAAGAACAGTTTATAGAAATTCTGCTGCTTATGATGGCGGTTTAAATGTTAATGACGAAATTTTGGCCATTGATAACTATCGCTTTTCGGATAATTATGATGAAATAACTGAAAACAAAAAAGAAGGCGATATGCTCGACATTTTAATCAGTAGAGACAATATTATTCAGACCATAAAAATTCCTATGAAACCTAGAACTATTATTAGGTATTACATTTTTAAAGCCGAAAGTGCTACAGAAGAAATGAAAAAGTTACACGAAAAATGGCTAATGCAACTATGATAGTATCACTTATTGTGGCTGTTGCCGAAAATAATGTTATCGGTAAAGACAACACCCTTATTTGGCACCTGCCAAAAGATATGCAATTTTTTAAACAAACTACCCTAAACCATCATATTATTACCGGTAGGAAAAATTACATTTCTATTCCCGAAAAATTTCGTCCGTTGGCTAACAGAACCAACATAATGCTTACCCGACAAAATAATTATACGGAAGAAAATTGTGTAGTATTAAATTCATTAGAAACAGCTTTAGATTTTGCTAAAAAAAATAATGAAACAGAAGTTTTTATTATTGGTGGCGGACAAATTTATAAAGAAGCCATAGATAAAGGTTTAGTAGATAAGATGTACATCACTCATGTGCACCAATCTTTTGAAGGAGACACCTTTTTTCCAGAGATTGACAGTTCAAAATGGCAAAAAACAAGTGAAGAACATCACATTAAAGACGAAAAACATGCTTATGATTTTAGTATTTGCGTTTATTCTAGAATTTAACCCAAACAATATTAACTTAAAGTTACCTCATTAACATTAAGATTAAAAAGGTTTAATAAGTCGATAAAGTTAGCTTAACTCAACAAAAATAAAGTAGTTCTACTTTTGAGTTGATGATAAAGTCTAACCATATATTACCTTCTATTGCCATAGTTACCAGTAACGAAAACAAGCTAAAAAGCATCCAAGCATTTTTTAGAGAGAAAAAAATTGACCTTACAACCATTATTATTTCTGAAAACACACCTATAGAACTCATTACCCAAAAGCAACAAGATGTTTTTTTGGTGGAGCTACAATTGGCTCAATTTGACGGAATAGAAATCTGCGAAATCATTAAAAATAAATTTGAAAACACTAGTGTACTACTTGTATCTGAAGAAACCCAAGAATATATTCAAGTGGAAGCTTACAAAGCAGGAGCTGATGATTTTATCTCTCCAACCATACAACCTAAATTGCTATTAAAAAGGATAGCTGCTTTATTAAAAAGGAAAACCATAGCAAAAAACAAATCAAAATCGAATATTTACCTCAACTCCATAAAAGTAAACAGAGAAAGTTATTTAATTGAAAAAGATAACCAAGAAATTTCTCTTCAAAAAAAACAATTTGAACTACTTTACCTCCTCATAAGTAATCCTAAAAGAATTTTTACTAGGGACGAACTCTACCATTCTGTTTGGGAAAACACAGACAATAACAATCCTAGAATTATTGATGTACACATCAGAAAAATTAGAGAGAAAGTAGGAGAAAACATCATCAAAACCATTAAAGGGAGAGGTTATAGTTTTGCCGAATAATTCAGATTTTTATCTCGACTTTTTAAGCTAGTATTACTTATTTTTGCACTTCAAATCAAAAAAAGCAACAATGAATGTATTGGTTTTAGGTTCAGGAGGTAGAGAACATGCCCTTGCGTGGAAAATTAACGAAAGTAAACTACTTACGAAACTTTTTGTAGCTCCTGGAAATGCTGGCACAGCATCATTTGCCACTAATTTAGATGTTAATGTAAATGATTTCGATACGATAAAAAAAATAGTATTGGAAAACAATATTTCATTAGTAGTTGTTGGTCCGGAAGACCCTTTAGTAAATGGCATTTGCGATTTTTTCCTTGCTGATAATGAACTTAAAAACATTGGCATTGTTGGTCCTCAAAAAGATGGTGCAGAATTAGAAGGCAGCAAAGAATTTTCTAAAAAGTTCATGATTAAACATAATATACCTACTGCCCAATACCAATCTTTTACCGCAGCCACTTTAAATAATGGACTAACCTTTTTAGAAACTTTATCGCCTCCTTACGTTTTAAAAGCTGATGGTTTAGCAGCTGGAAAAGGTGTGGTAATTTTAGATGATTTAAACGAAGCCAAAACTGAATTGACAGAAATGCTTAGTAACAAAAAATTTGGCGAAGCTTCTACCAAAGTAGTTATTGAAGAATTTTTATCAGGCATAGAGCTTTCTGTATTTGTGCTAACGGATGGCAATAGCTATAAAATATTACCTGCTGCAAAAGATTATAAAAGAATTGGAGAAGGCGATACAGGACTAAACACTGGCGGTATGGGAGCAATTTCTCCTGTTCCTTTTGCTGATGAGAATTTCTTATCTAAAGTAGAAGAACAAGTGGTAAAACCTACTATTGAAGGCTTAAAAAAAGAAAACATTAACTACAAAGGTTTTATTTTTATTGGCTTAATGAACAACAACGGAAATCCTTTTGTAATTGAATACAATGTTAGAATGGGTGACCCCGAAACAGAAGTGGTAATTCCAAGAATTGAGTCTGATTTACTAGATTTATTCCATGGAGTGGCTACCCAAACCCTCCACGAAAAAGAAATAAAAATTAATACTCAAACAGCTACAACAGTAATGTTAGTATCTGGTGGATATCCCGAAGCTTATGAAAAAGGAAAAGTGATAAGTGGTTTAGAAAATATTGAAGGAAGTACTATATTCCATGCAGGAACAACTACTAAAGACAATCAAATAGTAACCAATGGCGGAAGAGTGATTGCTGTTACTTCTTTTGGCAATTCTTTGGAAGAAGCATTGGAGAAGTCTTTTAAAAATGCGGAAAAAATTCAATTTGAAAAGAAGTATTACAGAAAGGATATCGGGCAAGATTTAATGACTTATAATAATTAAATTCCTTAATTTTAACAGTTGTCAACTTAAAATTATCATGAAAAAACTACTTTTAATAGCACTTATTTTAATTGGATTTAATGGTTTTACCCAAACTTTTAAATCGGGAGCTATTTTAGGAGTTAGTGCTGCTCAGGTTGAAGGTGATGGCTATGGTGGATACAAAAAACCAGGATTAATACTCGGTGCATTTACCAATACCGATTTTTCCGACCATGTTTCTTTACAGTTCGAAATTTATTATATTGGTAAAGGTGCTAGAAAAGTACCCGATCCTGCAAAAGGAGATTTTAGATCTTTTAACTTACGTTTAAACTATTTAGAAATTCCATTAGTAGTAAGATATAGACATAAATCTTTCTTTTTTGAATTAGGAGCATATTATGGCTACTTGCTAAATGTAAAAATGGAAGACCAATTTGGCGAAGTAAATATTCAACAAAATCCTTTTCCTTTTAAAAGTGCTGATATTGGCGGTATTTTAGGATTAGAATACCATATTAACGATAATTTTATTTTCAATTTTAGAACTAAAAACTCATTAGTTCCTATTAGAGATTTTAACAATTTAGATCAAAATATAGGCTTTTTAAATAAGCTTTTCAACAGAGGTTGGTACAATGTAGATTTAAACTTTAGTATCCGTTATCAGTTAATCGGTAAAAACTAACCCATGGAAAAAAGAAAAATTATTGTTGCTATTACAGGTGCTTCGGGTGCTATTTATGCCGAATTATTACTAAAATTTTTATCGCAACAACAACATATTGAAGTTGGTGTGATAATGTCTGACAATGCTAAAACTGTTTGGCAACACGAATTAACTAATGATAATTACACACAATTTCCATTTACTTTTTATCATAAAAATGATTTTAATGCTCCTTTTGCTTCGGGTTCGGCAAAGTATGACACTATGATTGTAATTCCTTGCTCTATGGGAACGCTAGGCAGAATTGCCAACGGAATTTCTAATGATTTACTTACCAGAGCTGCTGATGTTATTTTAAAAGAAAGACGAAAATTGGTATTGGTAGCCAGAGAAACACCCTACAACCTCATTCATATCAATAATATGCAAACAGTAACAGAAGCCGGAGGCATTATTTGTCCTGCAACACCTTCATATTATAGTCAACCAAAAACCATAGAAGCTGTTGCTAAAACTGTGGTAGATAGAGTAATTGATTTAATAGGGTTGGATAGTAAATCGTATCGTTGGGGAGAATAAAAAACCTAACAAGTTTCATAGAACCGTCAGTTTTTTTTACAAATTATAATAACCAATTTTTACTGAACTAAAACTTTCTTAGTAATACTTGCTTTTGCTGTTTGAACAGTTACAAAATAAATTCCTTTCTCATCCAACTGATATTGTTGATTTCCAATTAACTTCGGCTGAACACTTTGTCCCATTGCGTTAAAGAAAATTACTGTTGCATTTTCTTGGTTTTTTACATCTACTGTAACAATACCGTTACTTGGATTAGGATAAACAGCAACTTGGTTTTCCAATAAATTTTCTTCAATACCTACGGTACAATTGGTCAATGCAGGAGAAGTTAATAAACCGTTTCTTTCGTTTTGCAACACACTTCTCATAATGTTTATTTGTCCTATAGTAAAACTATTTTGGCAATCTTGATCGGAATAGTCCATGTAATTTTCTACCATATCAGGCAAATCACCAATTCCAGGAATGTTATCTGTACAAGAATTTCTAGCAGCATTACAACCTTGTTGTGATTGATCGCAGTTTGGCGTATCAGTTAATCCATCATCATCACCACAAATACTTCCGAAAAGTCCTCCAAAAGTATTTTCAGCGGTATGTCTAACTCCTAAATAATGTCCCACTTCATGTGTAACTGTTCTTCCATTTACCACAATTGCAGACATTGCTGCCGGGTTATTTCTGCCAAATGCACTATAATGAATAATAGCACCATCTGTTAATTCAGCAGGAACAGAATTTGCTGGCCAATTAGACAATCCCGCTGGCGGAGTGGCAACACCCAATAACGAAGGAGTTGCACTACCCCCATTAATATCTCCAACCCAAATATTTAAGTATTCTGAAGTATTCCAAGCATCAGATCCACCTTGATTAGTATTTTGTATTTTAGCAATAGCCGACATATTTGGTAAAAATCCACCTCCAAAAGTTTCAGTTGTTGAAACCCTTACAATTCCGTTTGTTGGATTCCCATTTGGGTCTTTACAAGCCAATTGAAATTCAATTTGTGCATCTCCTACAATGGGTAAAAATCCAGGTCTTAAATTTGATGTGTCAGCATTTAACCTTCTAAAATCTTCATTTAATACATTTATTTGTTCAAAAAGCACACTGTCGTGAAGGTTTTCTTGAGGTTTATTACTATTCCAAACTACATGAAAAACTACAGGAATAACATAAATAGACTTATCGTTTTTGATTTGCTTAGCATTCGCCTCAATTACCCATTGCTGATAAGCCGCATTAATTTGTTGTTTGTAATTTGGATTTTGCTGATTTAAAAATTCTACTGCATGGTTAAATCCACATTTCTCTGGTTGCTGTTGAGCTTGAACTGACAAAGAAGTCGCCCCTACCAAACAAAATATTGCAAAAGTTTTGTTAAAAAGTTTCATAGTTTGTTGATTTTATAAAATAAGATTTAAAATTTCGTTTGGCGAATTTACTCATGTAGTGAGTTTTAAAACAAACTTTGAGATAAAATAAAAATTACAAAACCTACTTATTATTGTAATCCTGTTAAAGAAAAAATATGCTAAATACACTTGAAGTAGTCAAAAGGCTCTAAGCAATCTTTACATTGATATAGTGCTTTGCAAGCTGTAGAGCCAAACTGACTTTTAAGCTCGGTATTTTTTGAACCACATTGCGGACATTGAACTTCTTTAGGACCTGAACCAAATAAAACGCCTTTATCTTGAGTACCTTTTACAGGAGGAGCAATGCCATAATCTTTAAGTTTTTGCATAGCTGCCTCACTCATCCAATCGGTTGTCCAAGAAGGGGTATAAACCATTTTTATTGCTGCATTGTCAATACCATTATCGTGAAGTGTTTTTAAGATATCATCTTCAAACATTTTCATGGCTGGACAACCAGTGTAAGTTGGTGTAATAGTAACAACAACTTTATCTGTTAACACTTCTACTTTTCTTAAAACCCCTAATTCTTCAATGGTGATAACAGGAATTTCAGGGTCTGGAATTTGAGCTATCATATCCCAAATAGCTTGCTCTGTATATTTTTCTTTGAGGTCCATAATTTATTTCTTACTAAAGAAATCTACCAAGTAGCATCAGGATACGTTCTTTGCAAGTATTGCATTTCAGTAAGTAAGTGACCTAAATATTCAGAATGCATTCCTTTTAACCTACCAGTTTGCATGTAATCGTCTTTTGGTCTTTCTAGTGTGGCTCGTTGCAGCACTTCATTTACTGTACTGTTCCAATTTTTCTTTACTTCATTCAAATCTACTGCAATTCCTGCTTTAATTAAGATTTCATCCACTTCATTCATCTCAAACAAATCACCTGTAAACATCCATAAATCATCAAAAGACTGTTGAATTTTTTGGTGACTTTCTTCTGTCCCATCTCCCAAACGAACCACCCATTCGCCAGTATGACGCAAATGGTAAGCTATTTCTTTTATTGATTTTGCAGCATGAGCGGCAATGGTTTCATCCTTACTATTTTTTAATGCAGTATATAAATGATACAAAAAAGCATCATGCAAAAAATTTCTAGCAATAGTATCACCAAAATGTCCGTTAGGTCTTTCTGAAAGTAAGGTATTGTAATACTCTCTTTCGCTTCTTCTATAAGCTAAATCATCTTCTGTTTTGCCTTTGCCTTCTATATTAGCAGCATAAGTCAACATAGTTCTGGCTTGTCCGAATAAATCTAATGAAACATTAGTAAGTGCAATATCTTCTTCTAATGTTGGTCCGTTACTACACCATTCAGCCATTCTCTGACCTAATATTAAACTAGAATCTCCTAATCTTAAACAGTAATTTATTAATGCGTCTTGTTGTGTCATTTTTGCCCTCCCAACCTCCCGCAAAGGGGAGGAGTTTAAACTGAACTAAACTTTAATTAAGGTATGTTCAGTAATTGTAGTTTTTAATTTATTAAAATTTTAATTATATTTTTTTACCTCGTCCTATTAGCCCTTCCTTCGGAGGGGTTGGGGAGGCCTATATATGCTTTGCTCCCTCTGGCATTAAGTAATGCGTAGGATGTCTGTAAATTTTATCATCTGAAGGGTCAAAAAACGATTCACTATCTTCAGGTAATGATGAAACTATAAAATTTGAAGGTACTACCCAAATACAGGTCCCTTCGTTTCTTCTAGTGTATAAATCTCTAGCATTTTGCAACGCCATTTCTTTATCTGTTGCATGTAAACTTCCTGCATGTTTATGAGGTAATCCTGGTTTGCTTTGTACAAAAACTTCCCAAACATCTCCTTGATTATCTTTAATTTGTTCACTCATGATTTATCTTATATTTTTAAATAATTATTCTTTTAACTAATTACGCCACCATTTGTTTTGCTTTTTGTTTTTGAGCATAAGCTAAAGCAGCTTCTCTCACCCATTTGCCATTATTATGAGCTCTTTTGTGATGCTCTACACGCTGTTTATTGCATGGTCCATTACCTTTTACTACATTCCAAAACTCATCCCAATCAATTTTACCGTAATCATAATGACCTGTTTCTTCGTTCCATTTTAAATCCGAATCGGGAATAGTTAACCCAATTACTTCTGCTTGGTGAACGGTTTTATCGATAAACTTCTGACGTAATTCATCATTGGTTTCACGTTTTATTTTCCATTTCACACCGTTTCCTAAGTTAGGAGAATCAGCATCATGCGGACCAAACATCATTAATGATGGCCACCATAATCTGTTCAATGCATCTTGAGCCATAGCTTTTTGCTCTGGTGTTCCTTTTGCCATGTGGGCAATAATCTCATATCCTTGTCTTTGATGAAAACTTTCTTCTTTGCAAATTCTTACCATTGCTCTAGCATAAGGTCCGTAAGAAGTTCTTTGTAAAGATACCTGATTAACAATAGCAGCACCATCCACTAGCCAACCCACAGCTCCCATATCTGCCCAAGTTAATGTTGGGTAATTAAAAATACTGGAATATTTTGCTTTTTCAGTCTGCAATTCTTCAATAAACTCATCTCTACTTTTTCCCAACGTTTCACCTGCTGCATATAAATATTGTCCGTGTCCTGCTTCATCCTGAATTTTTGCCAACAGCACTACTTTAGCTCTCAATGTAGGAGCTCTCAATACCCAATTGCCTTCTGGCTGCATTCCAATAACTTCCGAATGAGCATGTTGGGAGATTTGACGTTGTAAATGTTTTCTATATTCTTCAGGCATCCAATCTTTAGGTTCTATCTTAATTTCTGCATCAATTTTTGCCTGAAACGCTTCTAATTTTTGTTGTTCATCCATATTGTTATATGTGTTTGTATTTGGTTGCCCAAATTTAATGAAAAAATAATCAACAATTAACTGATTTTTGTCAGGGTAAGATTTTTTAACGAATTCACTAATTTTTTAGCAATTTCATTTAGTCTCTCATTTTTACAACCTGAGTTCGATTATTCTTTTGAAATAATATTACTTTTGTCCGAATTAAAATGAAAAACAGAAAGAATGAGTCATTTCCATACCCTAAAAATTAAAGATATTAGAAAAGAAACACCTCAAGCGGTTTCTATAGCATTTGAACTTCCATCAGATTTAAAAAATACGTTCAGCTTCGAGTCTGGGCAATACGTTACGGTTAAAAGAGTCGTTAATGGTGAAGATATTAGAAGGTCTTATTCTATTTGTAGTACGCCTTTTGAAGAAGAAATAAGAATTGGAGTAAAGAAAATTGACAACGGAAAAATGTCTGGTTTTTTAAACGACCAATTAACTATTGGAGATGAGTTAGAGGTAATGCCTCCGTCAGGAAATTTTACTGCTAAAAACCATACTGCAAATATTGTTGGTGTTGCTGCAGGTAGTGGAATTACCCCTGTTTTTTCTTTATTAAAATCGGTAATAAAAGCTGGAGGAAAATTTACCTTATTTTATGGGAACGTTAATGAAACATCTACTATTTTTAAGAAAGAGTTAGATACTTTGGCGGCCAATCATCCCAACAACTTTGTGATTCATTATACTTATGATGAAGGTGCTGCCAATCAATTAGAAGCTATTCAATGTGGAAGAATTGATGAGCAGAAAATGAACGATTTCATTAAACTAAACTTAGAAATACTAAAAGCTGATGGTTTTTATATTTGCGGACCGGAAGCGATGATAAACACAGTAAACGAAACCTTTAAAAAGATGGGAGTTGCTGATGAAAAAATTCATTTTGAACTGTTTACTACTCCCGTTAAAAAAGCAGGATCGCTTGAACAATCAACTCCTGAATCTTCGTACGAAAGGACAAGCCATGTTACCGTAATTATGGATGGCGAAGAGTTTGAGTTCGATTTAAACAGCAAAGGAGCAACTATTTTAGATACTGCTATTGAACAAGGTGCAGATGCTCCATTTTCATGCAAAGGTGCCGTATGCTGTACTTGCAAAGCCCAAATTGTTGAAGGAAAAGCTACCATGGAAATGAATTACGCACTTTCTGACGAAGAAGTAGCTGATGGATTTATTTTAACTTGCCAAGCTCATCCTGCTTCAGATAAGTTAGTAGTTGATTATGATGTGATTTAATTTTTTCAGACCTAACAAGTTTCTGAAACCTGTCAGGTCTTCTAAAAAAATTATTTAGGTTTTTTCTTATATAATGCTCTCCAATGATTTTGCAAATTATTGAGTTTTTCTTTGTTTTTTAGAAGCCTATCTAAAAATAATAATTCTTTATCTCTATAATAAAAATCTGGCTTATTCTTTTTGTTAGAAGTATTACTCGGATATTCTTTGGATAAATTATACCATTTCTTTTTATAGATAAATTCAAGACCATATACAGCAAGTTCTCCTTCTGTTAGTGTTTCATATCTATGTAATCTAGTTTCTGATGTATCAGCCATTTTATCTATAAGAAAAGGCACTAACAACGATTTGGGTTGGGTAAAAAACTTCTGCCAATATTTATTTTCTGTAAAAACACCTTTACGGTTTCCACAAGAACACGTTAAATGCTCTTCATGTTTACCCTTCTTACTTTCATCTTCAAAATAACCTACAAAACCTCTAATATTAATCAGTAATTCCCATTGATGTTCTAAAGAAAAACTCAGCAGATAATCCAATTTCCTGTAAACAATCTTATCTGCTACCACTCTTTTTTCTTCCTCAATACGCTCTAAACTATCATTATACCAATCGGTTAATGCTTTAGCTTTTTCATTTAATTGTTTAATTTCTAGTTCAACCTCTTTTTCAAATTGTTTTTCTACAACTAAAGAATCTCTAAATTTTTCAACTTTAGGAGTATGTTCCAAAAACAACTCTGAAAGATAACCATAAGTGTCATTAAACTTTACCGCCCAATATCCCTCGTAAAAATCTATTAACTGAACAGTATCTAATAAATCTAGGTACTCAATAGGTTCTTCAGCCGGAGTTGGGGCTGACCTTATTTTAGCATCCATTACAGTTACTCCGTAAAATTTATTAGGGTTAGAAGATAATTTTTTTATATTCTCAATATTATAAAAACTATTTTGTGAGTATCAACTCAAAAATAGTAAAGGAGTAACAGCTATTAAAATTATTTTCTTCATTGAACTATTGTAATCACATTTCAAATATAACTATTTTGATAGATAAATGTTGTTTTTACCATAAATAGACCTAATAGGTTTTAGAAACCTGTCAGGTCTTGTCCCAAATTTTATTCTTCTCCACAACTACTTTCTTGCTGAATTGTTTAATTTCGCAATTTAAATTTTTATTGAAGCAATATGTACAGAACACACACCAATGGAGAGTTGCGTTTAAGCAATGTTAATGAAACCGTTACCCTTTGCGGATGGATACAAAAAACTCGTGAGCTTGGAGCCATGACTTTTGTTGATTTACGCGATCGCTATGGTATTACTCAGTTGGTGTTTGGTGAAGAACATACTAAAACAGCCAAATCGCTAGGTAGAGAAGATGTGATACAAATTACAGGTAAAGTGATTGAGCGTGAAAGCAAAAACAACAACATTCCTACAGGAGAAATTGAAATTATAGTTGAGAAATTTACCTTACTCAACAAAAGTAAAACTCCACCTTTTACCATTGAAGACAAAACCGATGGCGGTGAAGAATTGCGTATGCAATACCGTTATTTGGATTTAAGAAGAAATCCAGTGCGTAAAAACCTTGAATTAAGACATAAATTAGCCATAGAAGTTAGAAAATACTTGGATGCTATCGATTTCTTAGAAATTGAAACGCCTTACTTAATTAAATCTACTCCCGAAGGAGCAAGAGATTTTGTTGTGCCGAGCAGAATGAACCCAGGACAATTTTACGCTTTACCTCAATCGCCACAAACCTTTAAACAATTGCTAATGGTTAGCGGCTACGACCGTTATTACCAAATTGTTCGTTGCTTTAGAGATGAAGATTTACGTGCCGACCGTCAGCCGGAGTTTACACAAATAGACTGCGAAATGGCTTTTGTAGAGCAAGAAGATATTTTAAACACTTTTGAGGGAATGATGGATTACCTTTTCAAAAAAGTGAAAACCATTGAATTAAAACAATTCCCAAGAATGAGTTATGCTGATGCCATGCTAAACTACGGTTGCGACAAGCCTGACATTCGTTTTGGAATGACCTTTAATTATATTGATGCTGTTACCAAAAACAAGGGTTTTAATGTTTTTGACAGTGCTGAAACCGTAATTGCTATTGTGGCGAAAGATTGTGCTTCTTTTACCCGAAAACAATTAGATACGCTAACGGATTATGTAAAAAGACCTCAGGTTGGAGCAAAAGGATTAGTTTATCTTCGTTGTAATGAAGATGGTACTTATAAATCTTCAGTAGATAAATTTTACAGTGAAGCAGATTTAAAAGCTTGGGCAGAAAAATGCAATGCCAAAGCAGGCGATTTAATATTGGTGTTAAGTGGCGATTTAGCTGCAACACAAAAACAAATGAACGATTTACGTTTGCACCTTGCCAACGAATTAGGTTTAAGAAACCCCAACGAATATGCTCCATTATGGGTATATGACTTTCCATTGTTGGAGTGGGATGAAGAAAGTGGTCGCTACCATGCGATGCACCATCCGTTTACTTCTCCAAAAACAGAAGATTTACACTTATTGGAAACTGACCCCGGAAAAGTGAGAGCCAACGCTTACGATTTAGTACTAAACGGCACAGAAATAGGCGGAGGTTCTATTCGTATTCACGACAGAGCAGTACAATCTAGAATGTTTGACTTACTTGGTTTTACCAAAGAAGAAGCTCAAGCACAATTTGGCTTTTTAATGAATGCTTTTGAATATGGAGCTCCACCACACGGTGGTATTGCTTTAGGCTTTGATAGATTATGTGCCTTATTTGGCGGACAAGAAACCATTAGAGATTTTATTGCCTTCCCGAAAAACAACAATGGTAGAGATGTAATGATAGATGCTCCCGCCACCATTGATAAAAAACAATTGGATGAGTTGTTTATTGATGTGAAGGGTATTTAAAAAAATTATAAACCAACTTTTGGAAAGTTTTGAACTTTCCAAAAGTTTTTTTACTACAACTTATAGACCTGACAGGTTTTGGAAACCTGTCAGGTCTATATTTTATAATAAGGTAGTTGTAATGCTAGGAATTTTCTACTGCTATAGAGTGGAACTGTAAGCTTTGCTACACTAACAGCAGAAGACTTTACTTAACACCACCAGCGCGGACGTTGGCGGCAGCGGAGGGGAACCACCTACTCGATTAGCAACTTTTTATTTCAATTTCTAATTTTTTCAATTTATCGACATAATTAGTCGAACCTTAAAAATTCCATTTTAGGCTAAAGGTTTTAAAAAATAGA
>JAVVER010000035.1:0-26642 GCA_032251145.1 Vicingaceae bacterium
ACCGTCATTGCGAGGAATGAGGCACGAATGACGAAGCAATCTGCCCTTCGATTAGACAGATTGCTTCAGCCCCTACGCTCAAAACCACGCAAAGGCTTCGCAATGACGGTAGGTTGGGCAATGACGAAAAAAAAGAACTATGGAAAATAGACGAACATACAACACTACGGTAAAAGAAACCTTTGTATTGCCTGTTGTTGGAGCAGCAGCGAACAGAATGGGTAGCATTGCAACATCAAATAAAACACCAACAAAGTTAGCAGTACCAACAGGGTATGAACTGATAAGTTATCCTAATCCTTTTAATGATAACACTACCATCAGAACTATTTTACCTGAAAACAGCACAAATGCTTATTTGGTGATAAAAGATGTAGCAGGTAAGGAAATGTACAGAAAAGCGTTAAAACAAGGAGTAACTCAACATCCTATTGATAACAATGTAGTAGAAGCAGGCATCTATATCTATTATATTGAGGAAGCGGGTGTGATTATCCTAACGCAAAAACTAATAAAAACAGAATGAAAATGATTATCAAAATAATTTTCGTTATAAAACTATCATTAATTGTGTTTATTAGTAATTCGCAAATTATTAATAATAGATATAGTTTTACAAACAGTACTTTTAGTACAGGGTTAAATGTGCTTGAAAACGATAGTGGTTATCTTTTTATGGGCGGATCTAATATAGGCATTGCATCCATAGGTATAGTACAAACTGATGTTGAAGGAAATGTGTTGTTTAAGAAAACCCTTATGGACACTAATATAGCTTATTTTGCAGGATTTCAAGGGTCGTTAATTAAGGTAAGTAGTGGTGGTTATGCGATGTATGGAGGAAAAATTGTTGGAGGCACTATATCATTTTCACTATTATATCGATTTAATAATATAGGAGATACGTTATGGACAAAAACTTTAGGTGATTCAACCTTTTTTCAAGCAGGCTCACAAGTAAAAGAGACCTTAGACGGAGGATTTATTTGCATTGCCCAAAACACCAAAAACAGTGGGCAAAACTGGTTAGTAAAAACCGATAGCTTGGGCAACATAGCATGGGAAAACTGGTATGGAACAGGACTGGAACGCCCCACAGCCATAGCCGTTTGTACCGATAGCGGCTACATCTGCACTGGATGGACAAATAGTTTAGGAGTAGGAACACCAACTAAAACCAACATCAGAATAACCAAGTTAGATAAATTGGGCAATGCACAATGGACAAAGATATTCGGGCAGGCAGATGATGACAATGCTTGGAGCATCGCCCAAACCCAAGATGGAGGCTACATCTTTGGTGGGTCGATAAGAACAGTAAATACAGACAGTAGAACAAAACCTTATGCGATACGCTTAAATGATCAAGGTGATACAGTTTGGACAAGAGCTTATAATCCCCCTACTTTAGCTAATAGCGGTTTAACTGGGTTTCGTACCATTATAGAATTACCCGATGGTAATTTTATAGCAGCGGGTCAAGAAGTAACTACAGATAGTGCTATCACTGTTTCTCGTCATGATGGTTTAGTAATGAAGGTAAAACCCAATGGAGATCCCTTATGGCACAAAACCTACCGCATACCTTGGATGAGCAGTAATAACCAAACCAGTTTTGAAATCAAAGACATTCGCCCCACCAGTGATGGCGGTTTTATATGTGGAGGAGTGGTTTATCCATCCTCTCCAGATACTGGTACACAAGATATGTGGCTCATGAAAATAGATAGCAACGGTTGTGTAGATACGAGTAATTGCGTAATAGTTTCAATAGATGAAACCTCCAACCACAAACTTCAAACCTTAAGTGTTTATCCTAATCCCAATAATGGTTTATTTACTTTAGAACTACCAACCCCGATGGCTATCGGGGTAAACACACCAACCATGCTAACCCTTTACGATTATACAGGCAAACAAATTTTACAACAACCCATTACCCAACCAGCAACAAAAATAGATGTAACAAGGTATCCCAAAGGCATTTATTTTTATAGGGTCGAAACAGAAAAAGAATTGTTTATTGGGAAAGTGGTAGCTCAATAAGATAGTGTAATTAAAAAATATGTTCACTCCTCAAAGTGACAGTTTTTTAAGTCTCAGAACTAACTTAAAAACTAAACACACGTGAAATGTTGAAGCCTAATTTGTATTCACCTTTATCCCAAGCGGAATTGGTGTAAGGTAAAAAGTCATTTTCAATAATTCCGGCAGAATTAGTAACATTAATATGAAAAACGTGTCCTCCCGTTTCTATTTCTATACCAACACCTAAAACATCATAATAACTATTTCTACTATCTCTAAATTCCGAAAAAGGCAAAAAATAATCCACCACAAAAGCCATTCTTTTTGTGATTTTAAACCTTCCTGCAAAACCTACTGCAAATAAATCATTTTCATCAGTCGAACCATTTTCAGGATGAACATTTCGTTTATCTACAAAATTTCTATGTACCAAGGTAGGTAAAATTTCCAATGAAATAGCATTGCTTAATTTACTAACAATAATAAGTTGATGAACATAGGACAATCTATTTACAAATAGATCTTCTGGAATTTGTGCTACTGCAGCAACCGCTATATTTGCATAATATGCCGCTGAAATAGGCATTCCCCCTGTTTTTTGGTCTAAAAATCGATATTTTATATTCCCATCAATATGTTCTTGTGTTTTACTTCTTCCTACTCCAATGCTAATTCTATCGGTCAATCCATAATCAAAAGAAAAACGAATGTTAGTAGCATTGTCTAATCCCCACAAAGAATGATGTCCTTCGGCTTTGCCAATAAGCATATCTCCAAATCGGTGGGTAATATTAAATTCTAAAGTTTTCTTTTTGGTAGTTTCTATAGTATTAGCATTAATAAGTTTCTTACCTTTAAAAGTTGCTGTTACTTTTTCTGAAGTAGTTTCTTGTTCTACTTCCTCCTCTAACATATTCAATAAATCATCCTGAGCAAAAGAAACCAACGAACATAGTAATATAAAAGAGAGAAAAATGGATTTTATCATAAATTTATTTTTTTGCAAAATTAATATTTACAGTAACTTTTAAAATTTCAGCAATATTCTTAACTACCACTTTAGGGATTTTAATTTTATGATCTTTTAATGCTACATCAAACGCAGTAGTCAATTTAATTTTGCCGTTACTAATGGTTAATGTTCCTTTTATTTCTCTTTCAACCGTTACTCCATGTATATCCAGTGTTCCTTTGGCAGTAACTTCATAAGTACCATCTTTGGTGAAATCAATATCATCTATTATCTTTCCTTTAAACACAGAAACTTTATACTTATGGCTTTCCATATAGTTTTCATTGAAATGCTCTTCCATTAAAGGCTTCTCGAATTTAAAGCCTACATTGGTAACTATAAAAGCAACTTCATTATTTTTTGCATTGATAAGTGCTTTTACATTTTTATTTACAGCACTAATATTTTCTACAGGAGCTTCGGAAAAAAATGAGATTTCTCCATCAGTAGCTTTATAAAGCTCTTGAGAATAGATATTAAATGAAGTGACCAAAGCAATGATTAGTATTGAAAATTTTTTCATTCTAATTTATTTGTAGATAAAGCTAATTCTTAAAAGTATTTAATTTGTCATCTTACTCTAATGCTCCTTGATTAATCCAAAGTTGTAAGGTGTCTTTTTCTCCTTGCGTAAGTGCCCCATTTATTGAGTTTATACTGGGCATATCCATTAAAATTAAAGCTCTTGTTTGTATGCCCGAAATTCCATTTTTAACTTTATTATATGAAGTGTAAAATGGTGTTTGAATAAGTTGTGTCGCATTTGCTGAGTGGCAATTTACGCATTTAGTATCAAAAATTCTTTTTACATCTTTATTGTAAGTTAATACATTAGAACCTGTGGGCTGGGTTGCTTCAGATAAATCAATTGAGTTATAGTTACAAGCATTTAAAAGGATAATTAAAATTATGTAAATGAAGTGTTTCATGGAAATAATTTTTTTATTAACCAAAAATAAGTATAAATGTTTTATTTATTTATAAAATATTTTACCTTTATTTTTTTAAACTCCATAAAATGAAGAAAATAACTGCTATCTCACTATCTGTCATACTGCTGTTAATTAGCTGCAACAACGACAAAAGAAATGAACCGATTAACCCTGCTTTTATTGGTTATATTTCGGGATTTACCTCAGGAATTATTTCCAATCAATCTACCATAAAAATTAGTTTAGCCGAACCTTCTGTTTATGTTCAATATGATAAAGCTATAGCTGAAAATTTATTTGATTTTAGCCCTAAAATTAAAGGGGAAGCATTTTGGTTAGATGAAATGACCATTGAGTTTAGACCCGAGAATAGATTGCCTTCCAACACTTATTTTAAAGCCGAGTTTTATCTTTCAGAGATTGTAGAAGTTGAAAAAGACTTGAAAACCTTTTATTTTGATTTTGAGACGTATAAACAAGGTATCAACCTGCAATTTTCTGGAGTTAAAGCGTATGATAACAACGCTTTAAAATGGCAACAAATTACCTACGCACTTACAACTGCCGATTTTGCTAATGCCGAGAACTTAGAAAAAACCATTTCGGCAACTCAAAATGGAAAAAAATTAACCATTTCTTGGAATCATGGTATTGGCGAACGACTACATACTTTTTCTATCGACAGTATTAATAGAACAGAGCAAAGAGGTGAAGTGCTATTAAAATGGGATGGGGAAGCCATCGAATCAGAAGAAAAAGGCGAACAAAATATTGAAATTCCACCTTTAGGTGAGTTTAAAGTGATGGATGTAAAAGTGATTCAACAACCCGAACAAACCATTGCCATTTATTTTTCTGACCCCATTAGTACTACTCAAGACCTTAACGGATTGGTGTATTTGCAATCGGGAGAAGCGTTGCGATTGGCTGTTGATGAAAATACTTTAAATGCTTATCCTATAAACAGATTAATGGGAACAACAAAAATTATTATTGATAAAACAGTAAAAAATTCTATTGACTATCCACTAATTGAAGGTTTTGAAAAAAACATTTCTTTTACTAGCTTAAAACCTAGTGTTGAACTAATTGGCGAAGGGGTAATATTGCCAAGTACCAATGGACTAATTTTTCCATTTAAAGCAGTAAATTTAAGTGCAGTAGATGTTAAAATCATCAAAATATTTGAGAATAACGTAGCTCAATTTTTTCAAGTAAACCAAATTAATGGCAACCGAGAAATGAAACGAGTGGGCAGAATTGTTCATCAATCAGAAATGAAATTAAATGCCACTAAAGCCATAGATTACGGAAATTGGAATACGTTTTCTATTGATTTATCTTCCTTAATTAATGCTGAACCGGGAGCAATTTATAGAGTAGAATTATCTTTTCGTAAAAAACATTCGCTTTACCCTTGCGAAAATACAGCTGATGAGCTTGAAGAAATTGATTTAGAAGATGAGCGTGAAGCATTAAGCTACGACCAACCAAGTGATTACTATTATTATGACGATGATTATTACTATTATGATGATGATTATAATTGGAACGAAAGAGATAATCCTTGTAGCAAGTCTTATTATTCCAGAAATAACCGAAAAGTAGCCAAAAATGTATTTGCCTCAGACTTAGGAATTATTGCTAAAGGTGGCAATGGCAAAACTCTTACGGTTGCCATTACTGACATTAAAACTACGCAACCGCTTTCAAATGTTACTATCGAAATTTACAACTACCAACATCAATTAATGAAAAAAGCCACTACCAACAGCGATGGATTGGTGGATATTGATTTGAATAAAAAGCCTTTTTTGTTAGTTGCTAAACAAGATAAACAGGTGGGTTATTTACGTTTAGATGATGGTTCGGCTTTATCAGTGAGTATGTTTGATGTAGGCGGAGCAACGGTTAAAAAAGGAGTGAAAGGATATATTTATGGAGAAAGAGGTGTTTGGCGTCCGGGCGATTCTCTTTTTGTGTCTTTTATTTTAGAAGATAAGTTAGGGGTGTTGCCAGTAAATCACCCAGTAGTAATGGAACTTTATACTCCAGAAAACCAACTCTATTCACGCAAAATTAAAACAACAGGCGAAAATGGTTTTTATGATTTTAGAACTAAAACCGATGATGATGCCCCTACAGGAAATTGGTTGGCAAAAATTAAAGTTGGAGGCTCTTCATTTACTAAAACCCTAAAAATTGAAACCATAAAACCTAATCGACTAAAAATAAATCTCGATTTTAAAACACAGGTACTTAAAGATAATCAACCTATGACTGGTGATATGGAGGTAAAATGGCTGCATGGAGCTATTGCCGGAAATATTAAAACGGATGTAGAACTAATTTTAACGCAATCAAAAACTACGTTTAAAGATTATCCAGACTATACGTTTGATAATCCTGCTAAAAGTTTTGATTCGGAAGAAAATATGATTTTTGATGGAAAACTAAACAGTGAAGGGAAAGCTACCATCTATCCTAAAATTAACGTAAAAAAAGATGTTGCCCCCGGAATGTTAAAGGCTAATTTTAAAATTAGAGCGTTTGAAAATGGTGGTGAATTTAGCATAGACAGACAAGCGATAGATTATTCGCCATACAGAGGTTATGTTGGTGTTAAAGTTCCCGAAGGCAAAGGTTGGAACGGAGCGTTGTTTTCAGATAAATCTAACCTAATTCCTATAGTTACGGTTGATGAAGAAGGTAAACCTGTAAGTCGTCAGAAAGTAAAAATTGAAATTTATGATGTGTATTGGAGTTGGTGGTGGGAACGCTCCGACAACTATGAATTAGCTAGATATGTTGCGAATCGTTCTAAAAACCTAATTAAAGAAGAGTACATCAATACCACTAATGGAAAAGCCATTTTTGATATGAAGTTTGATAGAGATTATTGGGGAAGAAAGTTGATAATTGTTACCGACCCTGTTACGGGACATAGCACCGGACAAACTTTTTATATGACTTATTCCGGTTGGTGGAATAGCAACTCAGGAGATAATCCGGGTGGTGCCGAAATGCTTTCTTTTAGTTGTGATAAAAAAGTGTATCAAGTTGGTGATGAAGTAAAAATTGAATTGCCTAATGCAAAAACAGGAAGAGCGTTGTTAAGTGTAGAGTCAGGATCATCCGTTATTGAGAAAAAATGGGTAGATGTTTCTGCTGAGAATAATGTTTTTACATTTAAAGCAACTCCCGATATGGCTCCTAATGTTTATGTAAATGTAACCTTAATTCAACCTCATAATCAAGTAGAAAACGATTTGCCTATACGTTTGTATGGCATACAGTCTATTGCTGTGGAGGACAAAGCCACGCACTTAACCCCAGTAATTAAAATGCCTGAAGAACTAGCTCCTGAAAGTGATTTCAAAGTAACGGTGAGCGAAAAAGAAGGTAAAAAAATGACTTACACCATTGCTATTGTGGATGATGGATTGTTAGATTTAACCCGATTTAAAACTCCTAATCCGTGGGAAACATTTTATGCTCGAGAAGCCTTGGGAGTTAAAACTTGGGACATGTACAAATATGTGATGAATGCTTTTTCAGGAGAAATGGCAGGTTTATTGGCCTTAGGAGGAGATGATTATATCAATTCCAAAGGTGGTCCGAAAGCCAATAGATTTAAACCTGTGGTAATTTATGCTGGTCCTTTTACCATTGAAAAAGGAAATTCAAAAACACATACATTTAAAATGCCTAATTATGTTGGATCGGTAAGAACAATGGTTGTTGCCGGAAACCAAGGGGCTTATGGTGCTGGAGAAAAAACTTCTCCCGTTAAAAAACCTTTAATGGTATTGGCTACCTTACCTCGAACATTAAGCCCTAATGAAGAAGTAAAGTTGCCTGTAACTGTTTTTGCCATGGACAAAAAAGTAAAAAATGTTTCCATAAAAATAGAAACCAACAATTTACTTAAAGTTACGGGGAGTAAAACCCAAGAACTTACTTTTTCTCGTGAAGGCGATGAAGTAGTAAACTTTGATTTAAAAGTTGCTGAAGCGTTGGGTGTTGGAAAAGTAAAAATTACTGCTAAAAGTGGTAATGAAATCGCTACTTACGATTTTGAAATCAATGTTAAACCTGCTAATCCAGAAATTACATCAGTAATTAGTGCTATGGTAGAACCTGGAAAAACTTGGGAATCTGCTTACATGCCTATAGGAATGAAAGGAACAAATAAAGGAACGATTGAAGTTTCAAAAATTCCTCCCATTAATTTAGAAAAGCGTTTGCAGTATTTAATCCGCTATCCTCATGGCTGTTTGGAGCAAACCACATCGGGCGTTTTTCCTCAATTGTATTTAAGTAGTTTGTTGGATTTAGACCAAAAACAAAAAGCCGAAATTGAATTTAATATCCGTGAAGGAATTAATAAAATAAAGAAATTCCAATTGTCTGATGGCGGATTAAGTTATTGGCAAGGAAATACCAATACCAACGACTGGGGAAGTAGTTATGCCGGACATTTTATGTTAGAAGCCCAAGCAAAAGGCTATAGTTTGCCGACAGGATTTTTAACTAATTGGATTAAGTATCAAACCAAACTGGCTAATGCTTGGCAGTCTCGTGGTATCAATAAAAATAATTATTACTACTATGGTCAAAACGATGAGTTAATGCAAGCCTATCGTTTATACACCTTAGCCTTAGCCAAAAAACCTGCATTGGGAGCTATGAATAGAATGAAAGAGATGAAATCATTATCTATTTCAGCCAAATGGCGTTTGGCAGCTGCTTATGAATTAGCAGGAAAATCAAGTGTAGCTAAAAATTTAATTCAAAACATTTCAACTACGGTTGAATCGTATAAAGAATTAAGTTATACCTATGGAAGTTCAGAACGTGACCAAGCCATGATTTTAGAAACCTTAACCTTAATGGGCGAAAAAACTACAGGACAAAAAGTACTGAAAGACCTTGCCAAACAATTAGGTTCAGAAAGATGGTTTAGCACACAAACCACTGCATACAGCTTAATGGCTATTGCTAAATTTGTGGGGGTTACAGGAACACCTTCTGAACTGAGTTTCGATATTTACAGCAATAACGACAACCCAAAAAATGTGAAAACTACGGCAAGTATTGCTCAGGATAAACTTGCTGTAAAAGCCGGAAAAGAAGAAATAATTAAGATTAAAAACAACACCAATCAAACCTTGTTTATTAGTCTTACCCTAAAAGGAATTCCGTTGGAAGGTGATAATAGTTCTGCGGAAAATGACCTGAAAATGAATGTGAAATACCTCGACATGAATGAAAATGAAATAAGTGTTGACCAGTTGAAACAAGGCATGGATTTTATTGCTGAGGTTACTTTCCAACATCCGGGAATAAGAACCCATTACAGAGAAATGGCGTTGCATCAAATTTTCCCATCGGGTTGGGAAATTAGAAATACCCGTATGGATTTAGTAGAGACTAATAAAATTGCTGATGTTCCTACTTATCAGGATATTCGTGATGACAGGGTTTACCTCTATTTTGATATTGATAAAAACAAAACCAAACGATTTAGGGTGTTGTTAAATGCTTCGTATTTGGGTAAGTTTTATTTACCGATAGTTTATTGCGAAGCCATGTACGACAATGAAATCAATGCCAAAAAAGGTGGTAAATGGGTGGAAGTAGTGCAGTAAGGATGTATAGTTACATTAAAAAATTTATTTTAAAGTATAAAAAGTTAGTAGTTATAAGTCTTGTACTACTCACTTTTTACGCTTTCCTACTTCCCAAACAACTATTTAAACAACCCACCAGCACTATTGTTGAAGATGTCAATGGTAATTTGTTAGCAGCTAGTATTGCAACAGATGGTCAATGGCGATTTCCAGAAAACCCTATTGTTCCTGAAAAATTTAAACAGTGCATTATTCATTTCGAAGATGAATATTTTGAATATCACCCAGGAGTAAATCCTGTTTCTGTGCTAAGAGCATTATGGCAAAATATTACTTCGGGAAAAGTAAAAAGTGGAGGAAGTACCATTACTATGCAGGTAATTCGTTTGTCTCGCCAACAACCACGAACCATTTTGGAAAAGAGTTATGAAATGATATTGGCAACAAGATTAGAAGTCTCCAAAAGCAAAAATGAAATATTAGCCCTCTATACTTCCAATGCTCCTTTTGGTGGGAATGTAGTGGGCTTAGATGCTGCTGCGTGGCGTTATTACGGACGTTCTTCCGATAAATTATCATGGGGAGAAACAGCTACATTAGCGGTGTTGCCTAATGCCCCTGCATTAATTTATCCGGGTAAAAATCATGAATTACTACTTAAAAAACGTAATCGTTTGTTAGACAAATTACAGCTAAAAGGCATTATAGATACTGAAACTGCTGAATTGGCAAAAGCAGAAGAATTGCCAACAAAACCTCATCCGCTTCCTCAAATTACACCTCATTTACTCACCCGATTAATTAAAGAAGGACATCAAGGACAAAATATTCAAACTACTATCAATTTTCATTTACAAGAACAACTAAATCAAATTGCTTCTAATTATCATCGTTTACTCAGCCAAAATGAAGTGCATAATTTAGCTATTTTAGTTACAGAAGTAACCAGCGGAAAAGTATTGGTGTATGTTGGAAATTCTGATTGTACGCATGAAGAGTCGGGTGTTAAGGTAGATATTATTACTGCTCCAAGAAGCTCTGGGAGTATTTTAAAACCTTTTTTGTATGGAGCGTTGTTTAATGAAGGCGAACTTTTGGCTGATGCATTAGTGCCTGATGTCCCAACAAGGATTTCGGGTTATGCCCCACAAAATTTTGATAGGACTTATGATGGTGCTGTTCCTGCGAGCAATGCACTAACTCGCTCATTAAATATTCCAGCAGTAAAATTATTACGCAGCTATGGATTAGAAAAGTTTTATGACAACGTACAAAAATTAGGCTTTACCACTATAAAAAAACCGGTAAATCACTACGGTTTATCCATTATTTTAGGAGGAGCGGAAACCAATTTATGGGAATTGAATGGCGTTTATTCCAGTTGGTCGAGGGTATTAAATAATTTTAGAAAATATGATTATCAGTACAATACCAACGATTATCGTATGCCCTATTTTATAGCAAAAGATAGTATTTCATCTCAAAAAGAGGAGTTAAAACAACATTATTTATATGATGTTGCTAGCATTTGGCAAACCTATCAGATATTGGCAAATGTTCATCGTCCGAGAGAAGAAAAAGGTTGGGAACATTTTGCTTCTTCCAAAAAAGTAGCTTGGAAAACAGGCACCAGCTTTGGACATAGAGATGCTTGGGCGGTAGGAACAACGCCCGAATATACCGTAAGCGTTTGGGTAGGAAATGCCGATGGTGAAGGTCGTCCGTGGTTGACAGGCACATTGGTTGCAGCTCCTATCTTATTTGAAGTGTTTAAAAAATTACCGCAAACAACTTGGTTTGAAGCTCCATATAACAACTTGTCTCAGTTGGCGGTGTGCTCCAAAAGTGGTTATCTGTATGGAAATAATTGTGAAAAAGCAGACACCATTTGGAGTCCAAACTCAGGAATAAAATCTAAGGTTTGCCCTTACCACAAATTGGTTTATTTAGATAAAAGTGAGCAATTTCGTGTGAATGACGAATGTTATTCAGTAACCAATATGCAAATTAAAAAATGGTTGGTGCTGCCTCCTATTATGGAATTGTTTTACAAAACAAAAAACCCTAATTACAAAACACTTCCGCCATTATTAAATAATTGCTACGAAAACACTACCGTAAAAATGGGCATTATTTACCCCGAAAACCTTACTGCTGTTTTTATCCCTAAATTATTAGATGGCACAAAAGGTAAAGTAATTTTTGAAGTAGCTCATGCCAATCCAACAGCTACTATTTTTTGGCATATTGACGATGTTTTTATTGCCCAAACTACAGGAGAGCATAAAATTGACATTCAATTAGAAGCAGGAGAACACTTGCTAACACTTGTTGATGAACATGGTAGTGAACTTATCCGAAAATTTAAGGTGTTGGAGAAAAGATAAATGATTGTTTCAAAAATGAGCGTAACGTAATATTTGGCGTTTTTTTACAAAGATTATCTAAAACAATTATAATTTTTAACATAATAATTCTTTTTAGTTTAATTATTTTTGGGCTTCAATTTTAATTAAACTAAAAATGGCAGACGATAGATTTCAAGCTCCTGATTATTATAATTTAGATGAGCTATTAACTGAAGAACACAAACTGATTAGAGATACCGTAAGAGCATGGATTAAAAAAGATGTTTCTCCAATTATTGAAGAATATGCTCAAAAAGCAGAATTTCCAAAGCAAATTATTCCCGGATTAGCAGAAGTAGGTGGTTTTGGTCCTTATATACCAGAACAATATGGTGGACCAGGCTTAGACCAAATTGCTTACGGATTAATTATGCAAGAATTAGAAAGATGCGATTCAGGTGTTCGTTCTACTTCATCTGTACAAAGTTCGTTGGTAATGTATCCTATTTGGAAATACGGTAATGAAGAACAACGTATGCGATTTTTACCAAAATTAGCTACTGGTGAGTTTATAGGATGTTTCGGATTAACTGAGCCTGACCATGGTTCAAATCCAAGCGGAATGGTAACCAACTTTAAAGATATGGGCGACCATTATTTATTAAATGGAGCTAAAATGTGGATTACCAATGCTCCTATTGCTGATGTAGCAGTAGTTTGGGCGAAAAGTGAAGAAGGAAGGATTCACGGATTATTGGTGGAAAGAGGTATGGAAGGCTTTACTACTCCTGAAACACATGATAAATGGTCGTTGAGAGCATCTATTACCGGAGAGTTAGTTTTTGATAATGTAAAAGTGCCTAAAGAAAATTTATTACCCAACAAATCTGGATTAGGAGCACCGCTTGGTTGTTTAGATTCAGCTCGTTATGGTATTGCTTGGGGAGCGATAGGTGCAGCTATGGATTGTTATGATTCAGCACTTCGCTATTCTAAAGAGCGGGAGCAATTTGGAGTGCCGATTGCTTCTTTTCAGTTGACACAAAAGAAATTAGCTGAAATGCTTACAGAAATTACCAAAGCACAATTATTAACTTGGCGTTTGGGTGTGTTAAGAAATGAAGGAAAAGCTACTTCAGCACAAATTTCTATGGCGAAACGTAACAATGTAGATATGGCACTTAAAATTGCTAGAGAAGCTCGTCAAATACATGGAGCTATGGGTATTACTAGCGAGTATTCTATTATGCGCCACATGGCTAACTTAGAGTCGGTAATTACTTATGAAGGCACACACGATATTCACTTGTTAATTACAGGTATGGATATTACTGGAATTAGTGCCTTTAAGAATGATGGTACTCAGTTTAGCTAATTTAAATTCATAACTACTAACATAGCCCGACCAAAAACTTGGTCGGGTTTTTTGTTGTATATTTGTTATTTATCATGAAATATGAAAATATTCTTATCAATATTGACTTTTTTATTTTTTATGGTTTCTTGTAACTCAGAAATAAAAGAATTGGGGAAAAAGGAAATTATTTTAAAAGCAGATAGAGAAGCACCATTAGGTTGGGTGTATTTAGAGATTTATAAGGATACATCTTTTAAGTTTACTTCAACTGGTTTGATAAAATCAACACACTTTTTAGGTAAGGCTTCAATTATTAATGACACAATTTATTTTGAATATACTGATTCAATACCAAGAGCAGGAAAAATTGCAGTAGTCATAGAAAATAATATATCTTATATTGCTGGAAAATATCCTGAGAATTTAGGAATATTCTTGAATAAATTAGATAGTTTGGATTAAGTGAAGTTTAATTGAAGCCCTCCTCCGCTACCGCCAGCTTCCACGTTGGTAGATTAAGTGGTAAATCAATAAACATTCCAAGCAAATGCTTGAAATAGAAATGTGATTTTGCTGTTTTATCCAGTTTTCAGTTAATAACAAATTTGCATTGAGCTTCACTCAATGCTTTTAAATTCCGCTCCGTTGGAGCTTGTTTTAAATTCTTTAACAAACTAACTTTTAAACTCAACTGCGTCTTTGCGTCTTTGCGAGAGATTTTGTGTACTTTGCGTATAACTTAGCTTCTTTGCGGTTAAGCCCCCTCTCTCTTCCAAGCATCCGCTTGAAACAATACATTAAACGATAAAGATCAATAGTTTTACCGTATAGCTACATTTCAAGAGTTGTGTTACTGTCAGATTTTAAGTAAACGGTAATTTTTAAAGTTTTTACCGTTTGTTATAGTACTATAGAAATGAAAGAAATACCCTCCTTCTCTCTTTCAAGCATCCGCTTGGAATAATATCTATAAGTCTTAGTGTGCTTTGCGTAAAACTTAGCGTCTTTGCGGTTAAACCAATTTAAAAAGAAATATACTCCTCAGGGTTTAGCGGAATACCATTGTACCACAGTTCAAAATGCAAATGAGGACCTGATGAAAATTCTCCAGTATTTCCGATAATGGCAATAATTTCTCCGGCAGTTACCCTGTCGCCAACTTTTTTGTGCAACATAGAATTGTGTTTGTAAACCGAAATTAAATTGCTTTCGTGTTGTAGCTGAATAACGTACCCCGATTCGTGCGTCCACTCGGCAAAAATTACAGTTCCTTCTAAGGTAGCTTTTATAGGTTCATTTTTAGGTGCCACAATATCAGTTCCCAAATGTTTATTAATAGATTTCATGTTAAAGGAATTGGTAATAGTACCTTTTAGCGGACTATAAAAAATAAAACTGCTTATGGTAGATGGGTTTTTATTTGCCGAAGCAAAAAGGTTGTATTTTTCCTCCGTTTCTACCATAGTTCTTAAAATAGAATCTTCCTGACTCCTAAGATTGGTAATGCTCTTATAATCTAAACTGGAATCTATATGTGTTTCCTGATTAAAATCTATGGGATTTCCCTGAATGATGTTTTTAATGTTTTCAATATACAATTGTTTTTCTGCCAAAACAACCTCCATAGAATCTACTTTAAGCGCATTTTGAAGCCCAGTTTTTCTAACATTTACATTGGCATAACCCGGAATAAATTCTCTAAGCGGTGTAAAAGCAATTAGTAAAGTAACCGCTGTAATTAAAAAAATGATGGAAACACCAGCAATAGAAAACACATTAAGTCTAGATAGACGAAGCGAAATTTTTTCTTCAAAAGTATCATCGTTCATAATTACCAAACGGTACTTATGCTTCAATTTTTGAAACTTCTTTTTCTTTGGGCGACTCATTTATTTTACGCTGCTATTAAAATTATTTTGACAAATGTAGGTAAAAACTAAAAAAGCCTATACGCAAACCTAAGATAAAACAAAAATGTTAGCTTTTTTTAACAGCCTCAAAACGCAAAAAAAGTTGCGTTATTAAAACAACTTAAAAAACATCAATTAAAGTTTAATTAGCTAAATTTGTCGGTTCAACTAAGTCAATATGACAGAAAACCAAAGAAATTATTGTTTTGGTAATCATTTTGACAACCAACTGAAAAATAAAATTATATAATGTCAGCAGAAGGATTATTAGGTAAAGTACTAAAAACATTTTTAGGAAGTAAAAAAGATAGAGATATAAAAGAATTATCTCCAATTATAGATAAAGTTGCAGCTGTTTACCCTCAGCTAAGTTCATTAACCAATGATGAATTAAGAGCAAAAACAACTTATTTCAAAGAAAAAATTAAAGAGAAAACCAGTACACTGGAAAATCAAATTGAAGAATTAAAGCAAAAAATTGAGACGGATGCATCACTAAGCATTAGCGAAAAAGAAAAAATTTATGCTGAAATTGATGAATTAGACAAACAAGTGCTTTCGTTAATAGAAGAAGCCTTACTGGAAATTCAACCCGAAGCTTTTGCAGTAATGAAAGAAACTGCTAGAAGATTTTCTCAACATGAAACCATAGAAGTTACTGCCTCACAAATGGACAGAGATATTGCTGCCATTAAAGACAATGTGGAAATTAATGGCGATAAAGCTACTTACTACAATTCATGGTTAGCTGCCGGTTCTGAAATTGTTTGGGATATGGTGCATTACGATGTTCAGTTAATTGGTGGTTCTGTATTGCATCAGGGAAAAATTGCTGAAATGATGACAGGTGAGGGGAAAACCTTGGTAGGAACATTACCTGTTTACCTCAATGCATTGGCAGGAAGAGGCGTTCACTTAGTAACTGTAAACGATTATTTGGCAAAAAGAGATAGCGAGTGGATGGCTCCTTTGTTTGAGTTTCATGGGTTAACAGTTGATTGTATTGACAAGCACCAACCTAATTCTCCTGAAAGAAGAAAAGCCTATTTGGCAGATGTTACTTACGGAACAAACAACGAGTTTGGTTTTGATTACCTTAGAGACAATATGGCTCGCTCTCCTGAAGATTTGGTACAGAGAAAACACCATTATGCTATTGTGGATGAGGTGGATTCTGTATTAATTGATGATGCCAGAACTCCATTAATTATTTCCGGTCCAACACCTAAAGGCGACAAGCATGAATTTTATGAATTAAAACCAAGAGTAGAAAAGTTAATGGCTGCACAAAAAGCATTTGTTAACACTGCTTTAACTCAAGCCAAAAAATTACTTGCTCCTGCTATAAACAATGAAAAATTAAGCAAAGAAGCTCTAGAAGAAGGTGGCTTAGCATTACTTAGAGCTCACAGAGGCTTACCAAAAAACAAAGCCTTAATTAAGTTTTTAAGTGAGCACGGAATAAAAGCTATCTTACAAAAAACTGAGAACTTTTACATGCAAGACCAAAATAAGGAAATGCATAAAGCCGATGCAGAATTATTTTTTATTATCGATGAAAAATCTAACTCTGTAGAGCTTACTGATAAAGGCGTTGATTTAATTACAGGAACAGGAGATGACCCTAATTTCTTTATTTTACCGGACATTGGTTCTGAAGTAGCTAAATTGGAGAAAACAGTAGGAAACGAAAAAGAAAAACTTGCCGAAAAAGATAAAGTAATTCAAGATTACTCTATAAAAGCAGAAAGAATTCATACCATCAATCAATTATTAAAAGCGTATGCCATGTTCGAAAATGATGTGGAATATGTGGTGATGGACAACAAAGTAAAAATTGTTGATGAGCAAACTGGTCGTATTATGGATGGAAGACGTTATTCTGATGGTCTTCATCAAGCAATAGAGGCAAAAGAAAATGTAAAAATTGAGGCGGCAACACAAACGTATGCTACGGTTACACTTCAAAATTATTTTAGAATGTACCACAAACTTTCGGGTATGACGGGTACTGCCGAAACAGAATCTCAAGAATTGTGGGACATTTATAAGTTAGATGTTGTTGTAATTCCAACCAACAGACCTATACAAAGAAAAGACAAAGAAGATTTAGTTTATAAAACTACCAGAGAAAAATACAATGCCATTATTGATGAAATAGTGGCGTTGGTGGAAGCAAAAAGACCAGTTTTGGTGGGAACAACTTCTGTTGAAATTTCTGAATTATTGGGTAGAATGCTTAAAATGAAAGGCATTAAACATAATGTATTAAATGCAAAATTACATCAGCGTGAAGCAGAAATTGTAGCTGAAGCAGGAAAGCCAGGGGCAGTAACCATTGCCACCAATATGGCTGGTAGAGGTACCGATATTAAATTAGGTGCAGGGGTTAAAGAAGCTGGTGGTTTAGCTATTGTTGGTACAGAAAGACACGATTCTAGAAGGGTTGATAGACAGCTTAGAGGTAGGGCAGGACGACAAGGTGACCCAGGTTCTTCTCAATTTTTTGTCTCATTGGAAGATAACTTAATGCGTTTGTTCAATTCTGAACGAATCATTAAACTAATGGACAGAATGGGTATTGAAGAGGGCGAAGTAATTCAGCACTCTATGGTAAGTAAATCTATTGAGCGTGCTCAGAAAAAAGTAGAAGAAAACAATTTTGGTATTAGAAAAAGATTGTTGGAGTATGATGATATTATGAACGCTCAACGTGAGGTGATTTATACCAAAAGAAGAAAAGCGTTGTTTGGCGAAAGATTGGGTGTTGAAATTTCTAATATGATTTATGATATTTCTGAAGCCTTGGTAGAAGAAAATCAAGAAATGAGAGATTTCGAGAATTTCCAATTAGACTTAATCAGATATTTATCTATTGAGAGCCCTGTAGATGAAAAAACGTTCTTAGAAATTAAAGCAGAAGAACTTACAGAAGATATTCATGAGTTAGCTTACAACCACTATTTAAGAAAATCTGAAGCCTTAGCAGAAACTGCTTTCCCAGTAATTAAAGATGTTTATGAAAACCAAGGAGCAACGTATGAAAATATTTTAGTTCCGATTACTGATGGACTAAAAAGTTTAAATGTTCCTACACCACTTCAAAAAGCGTATGAAACCAAAGGTAAAGAGTTAGTTAAATCGATAGAGAAAGGGGTAATCCTTGCCATTATTGATGATAACTGGAAAGAGCATTTAAGAGAAATGGACGATTTGAAACAATCGGTTCAAAATGCTGTTCATGAGCAGAAAGACCCCTTATTGATTTACAAATTTGAAGCTTTTAAATTGTTCCAATCTATTTTGCTAAAAATGAATAAGGAAATTGGCAGCTTCTTAATGAAATGCGGGTTGCCAAAACCAAAAGATGGAGAGATTAAAGCAAAAGAAGCTACTCCAGCACCAAATTCAGATTTAGATAAATTGGAAACAAGCCGACCAGATAGTGCAGGTAATCCAGCACAACCAAATCAACAAGAAAAACCAAAAGCTCAACCCGTAAGAGTAGAGAAAAAGGTGGGTAGAAACGATTTATGTCCCTGTGGAAGTGGAAAAAAATACAAACAATGCCACGGAAAATTAGAATAATATCTCTTTTTCTTTTTGGATTTGTTTCTTCCATTTATTCACAAGAAAAAGAAAATCAAAAAAATCTCTTTTTTGAAGGGGAATATGCTGCCGGAAAAATTATTCCTAATTTTTTCGACAATTTCCCGAAGAATTCCATGCAAAATACGGTGTCTTTTTCTTTAGGAAACCACAGAATAGATACCACAAAATGGGAAAGGTATTACAACTTTCCTGAAGTTGGTTTTAGCTTAAATTTTTCTCATTATGGCAATAATCAAATTTTCGGACATCAAGTAAGTTTAGCAAGGTTTATAGATTTTAGTGTTTTTAATACATCTAAACACAATTATCATCTAAAATTGGGCTTGGGAATGTCTTATTTCAATAAGACTTATCATCCAATTAATAATCCTGAAAACATTATTGTTAGTGCTCCTTTCACTTGGGATTTTAGAATTGCGTTGAACAGAGAAATTCTTTCGAGAGATCAATTTTCCTTAAAACTTGGGGTGGGCTTAGCTCATCAATCTAATAGTCATGTTAATTTACCCAACAAAGGAATGAACTCTTTTTTAATAGGAATTTCAGGACAGTTTTATGAAAACGCAAAAAAAGAAAGACCTGTAGTTAACAATGAATACAATCGTTCTAAGAAATCATTTGTCAAATTCCGATATGGATTGGGGTACCACGAGCAAAGTGAAAATGAAGGGCCTGTGCAAGGCATTAACCAACCTGTACATTCTGCTTCGTTAGGTTATGGATATACCATTAATCATCATTCAAAAGTGAGTGTGGGTTTTACCTATCGGTTTTATCAGCATTATTACAATGATTTATCTGCCAACAGAGGCGAAAAATTAAATGGCGACCCTACTTTGCAAGCATCTAATTTTATTTTATTTGTAAACAATGAATTCCTTATGGGGCATGTAGGCTTAGATTTAGAATTAGAATTTAATTTATACAAACCCTATTTTAATTACCACCATCTTTCAAAAGGCGTAATTTCTACGTTGAGGCAAATTTTATCTACTCGTAAGGGGTTAAATTTCTATGCTAAAAACACCAATACGCTTCCAAAAAGCAATTTGTTTTTAGGCGTTTATGTTAATACCAATATGGGTATTGCCGATTTTTTAGAATTTAGTTTAGGGTATAATCATAATTTTTAAAGTTTTTCTTATATTTTTACTTTACTCCATCAATATAATTATAAACGGTTATTACACTCTCAACGGATTAAAACCAACATTGTGACAATACCGTAAAAATCTCTTACGTGTTAAATCCGAAATCGAACATGATTTTGCAAGCTGGAGTTACCAATAGAACATTCACGAATAATTTTGCCGACCTTTCTTCCAACCTATTTTTTATTGGTTTAAAAACAGCCATTACCAACAGGTATAGTGATTTTTAAATTCCTGAAAACATAAGTTTTAGTTTTAATTCCTACTTTCTTTCTTAATTTTTATGCAATTTTATAATTCATTGCATCTATCTCGTAAAACCTAAAACTTATGCAAAAATTAACGTCCAAATTCAGCTACATTTTTATAGTAGTTTTCCTAAGTGTTTTATTAATTAAATGTTCTTCTCCCACTAGTGTGTCTGATAATGAGAATACGCGTCAGCCCGTGTTGGTTTATGCCAAAGGAGATGTGTATAAAGATGAATGGAAAGTAGTTGACTCTTTAGAGCAAAACGGCTTAACCAAATCTGCTCTTGTTGAAGTAGAAAACATTGCCAAAAAAGCTGCTGCTGAAAATAATCATGAGCAAATTATTAAAACACTTATTGTAAAAGCTAAACTGCAAAGTTATGTAGAAGAAAATGCTTTTGTAAATACCCTAAATGAGTTAGATAGCGTTGCTAAAGTGGCTGAATATCCTTTAAACCCAATGCTTCATTCTATTATTGGCGAATTGTATTGGATGTATTACCAAAATAACCGCTGGAAATTCTATAACCGCTCGGCTACCACCAATTTCGAAAACAATGATATTGCTACTTGGGATTTGAAAAAAATTACCACCGAAACCATTAAACACTATCAACTTTCTATTAAAAACATTGATAGCTTGAAAAGAACGCCTATTGAAACATTTAATGAAATTATTATTGAAAAAAATGCCCGAAGTTACCGTCCATTTTTATACGATTTTTTAGCTCATAGAACTACCGATTTTTTTATGAGTGAAGAACCAAGCATTACCAAACCAGTATATGAATTTGCATTGGATGATTCTTCTTACATTATGCCTTTTCCTACTTTTTCTAAATTAAAAATTTCATCAAAGGATTCGCTTTCATTAAAATATTATGCGTTGCAAACCCTGCAAAATCTAACCAATATTCATATTAATGATACCAATCTGAGTGCACTAATTGATATAGAATTGAAGCGATTAAAGTTTGTGAAAAGTAATGCAGCTTTCGATAATGCCGACACGCTTTATTATGATGCACTAGCAAAACTATACTTACGTTTTCCTGAAGATACTTCTACTGCTGAAGTAGTTTACGAGATGGCAAAAGTCTATCAAGCTCGTGGAAATGCTTTTAACCCCAACGAACCCGAAAAATACAAATGGGATTTACAAACTGCCATGAACATGTGCAAAAATGCCATTAAAAAATACCCCAACACTTACGGAGCAGATTTATGTAAACAATTGGAAAATGAATTGAACAAAAAATCCCTAAACGTAAAAACTGAAACTGCTAATATTCCTAATGAGCCGCTAAAAGCATTGATTTCCTACAAAAATTTAGATTCGGTTTTTCATAAGTTGGTAAAAGTAGATTATGACGATTTTAAGAAATGGAACGTGAATAATGATAGCGACAAAAGACTGGAAAAACTACTTGCTTCCAAACTGATTAAAGAATGGAAAACGGCACTGGTAAATGATGGCGATTACAGAGAACATTCAGGAGAAATAAAAATAGATGCTTTAGATAAGGGTTTTTATGTGTTGCTAACTGCTACAACTGGTGCTTTTCATTTTGATAAAGAAGCCGTTGCCCTTTCTTCATTTTGGGTAAGTAATATCAGTTATCTTACACGCAGAAATACCAACGAAGCCATGGAATTTTTTGTGATGGATAGAAATTCAGGAAAACCATTGCAAGGCGTTTCGGCAAAATTGTATTACCAGAAATACAACTATACGTTCCGTAATTACGAATGGAAATCTTTAGGCACTAAAACTACCGATGCCAATGGTTATTTTAAGGTGGATGGCAGTAAGGATTACAGAAATTTTTATGTTGATTTTTCCAAAGGAGATGACCGATTAAATACCGAAGACAGTTATTATCAATATAATTATTATGAGGATAATAAAACCCTAACTAGCACTATATTCTTTACTGATAGAGCCATTTATCGTCCGGGGCAGACGGTTTATTTTAAAGGAATTGTGTTGGAAACTGATGCCAACAAAAACAATAAAATCAAAACTAATTTTAAGTCAACGGTTACTTTTTATGATGTGAATAATCAGAAAGTGGCTGATTTAAAATTAACTACCAACGAATACGGAACTTTTAGTGGTTCTTTTGTTGCTCCCAACAACGGACTCAACGGACAAATGTACATTGCTGATAGTTACGGTTCGAAATACATTTCGGTAGAAGAATACAAACGACCAAAATTTGAGGTAAAGTTTGAACCTATAAAAGGTACTTACAAATTAGAAGAAAATGTAAATGTTGTCGGGAATGCTAAAACCTATTCTGGAGCTGCATTAGATGAAGCTACCGTAACATATCGTGTGGTAAGAAATGCTTCTTTCCCTTATTGGTGTTATTACCGTTGGGGATATTGGCCTCAATCTGCCGAAATGGAAATTACCAATGGCACCACTACTACCGATGACAATGGTGAGTTTACAATTGATTTTATTGCCAAAGCCGATAAATCAGTCAATAAAAAATATTCTCCTACTTATTCCTACACTATTTATGCTGATGTAACTGACATTAATGGAGAAACACACAGTTCCACCACTTATGCGAGAGTAGGTTACAAAGCTCTCAACATTAATATTGGAGTGAACGATAAACTCAACAAAAATGATGTGGATACTATTAATTTTACTACTACCAACCTCAACGGTGAATTTGAAGCAGCAACAGGAAATGTAAAGATTTGGGCGTTGAAAATGCCCGCCAAAATTTATAAAAAACGCTATTGGAGCAAAGGAGATGTTCACTTAATGAGTAAAAATGAATTTGAACAACATTTTCCTATGGATGAATTTGAGGAAGAAAACAATGTGTATAAATGGGAAAAGAATATCAAAGTTTACGACCATGATTTTAACACCGCTAACAAAAAATCACTTCGTTTGTTTAAGCTGCCAGAATGGAGTTCTGGTTGGTATGTAATAGAAGCCATCACCAAAGATAAATTTGGTCAGGAAGTAAAAGAAATCAAGTATTTTAATGTTTTTGGCGAACAAGAAAAACATCCTTCTACCAATGATATTGCTTGGTTTACTCCGCTGAAAATTAATGGCGAGCCAGGCGAAAATGCAACATTTTTAATAGCTACAGCTGCCAAAAATGTAGAAATCTTATACGAAATAGAACATAAAGGAAAAATTGTTGAGCAAAAACGCATTCAACTAAGTGTTGCTCAGCAAAAAATTAGCATCCCTATTTTAGAAAAGTACAGAGGAAATTTCCACGTGCATTTTATGCTAGTAAAACATAACCGACACTTTAATTTTACAAGTACCGTTACTGTTCCGCACACCAACAAACAACTGGATATTGAATTTGAAACATTCAGAAACAAATTACTGCCCGGACAAAAAGAAGAATGGAAACTAAAAATTAAAGGCAAAAAAGGAGAAAAAGTAGCTGCTGAAATGGTAGCAGCTTTATACGATGCTTCGTTAGATGCTTTCCGCCCGAATTACTGGGGATTAAATGTTCATCATTATGATTACAGTCAGCGATATTGGCAAAATAACAATGGTTTTAGCGATAAAAATGCTCAACTGTTAGCCAAAGATTGGAACCCGTATTTGTATAACCAAAAAGCCATTTATTACGACCAACTCAATTGGTTTGGGTTTAGATATTCTAGATACAATTATGAGAATTATATGTCAGTAAATCGTTCTGGAGGAGATTATTTAGATGATGGAATTGAATTGGAAGAAGTAACGTATTATAAAGAGCCTCTTATTAGTAAGGATGCACCCAAGGGAAAATCATCGCAAAAAAAATATAGAGTTTCTTCAGGAATGGTTAGTAAAGATGAAGATAAAAATATGGATGTTACCACTGTAACACAAACATTAGGATTAATTGGAGATGAAAAACTTGCGGAGCAAAAACAAGATGATTCTGGTGGTTTAGATGAAGTAAAAGCCAGAATCAACTTTAATGAAACTGCTTTTTTCTATCCTCATTTGGAAACCAATGACAAAGGTGAAATCATCATCAAATTTACTATTCCGGAAGCCTTAACCAAATGGAAGTTTATGGGATTGGCTCACACCAAAGACTTAAAAACAGGCATGATTTACGAAGAAACGGTTACGCAAAAAGACCTGATGGTTTATCCAAATGCTCCTCGTTTTTTCAGAGAAAACGATAAAATGACTTTTAGCACAAAAATTACCAACCTTTCTGAAAAAGACCTTGAAGGAGAAGCAAAAATCTTCTTTTATGATGCACTTACTATGAAACCAATTTCAGATAAATTGTTAACGAGTAAAGAAACCAATACTTTTACCGCTAAAAAAGGAAAAAGTACATCTGTAAATTGGCAAATTGCTATCCCGGAAGGTTTTGGAGCCATTACTTACAAAGTAATTGCAAAATCAGGCAACTTTACCGATGGCGAAGAAATGGCTATTCCAGTGTTGACTAACAGAATGTTGGTGACCGAATCACTTCCACTGCCAGTTAGAGGAAACGGAACGACCAATTTTAAATTCAATAAATTGTTGGCTTCTGGTTCTTCAAGCACCATGAAAAATCATCGTTTAACCCTAGAATTTACTTCTAATCCGGCTTGGTACGCCATACAAGCATTGCCTTACTTAATGGAATATCCTTATGAATGTGCTGAGCAAACATTTAGTCGTTTCTATGCTAATTCTATTGCTACACACATTGCGAACTCTAATCCTAAAATTAAAAATGTATTTGAAAGCTGGAAAAACAGTTCGCCCGAAGCATTTTTATCTAATTTGGAGAAAAATCAGGAGTTAAAAGCCTTGTTGTTGGAAGAAACTCCATGGGTATTAAATGCTCAAAATGAAGGAGAACGTAAAAAACGTGTAGGCTTATTATTCGATTTAAACAGAATGAGCAACGAGTTAGGTAGAGCAGAAATGAAACTACAGCAACTGCAAGTATCTAATGGCGGTTGGACATGGTTTAAAGGCATGCCCGAAAGCAGATACATCACACAACACATTGTAACAGGAATGGGGCATTTAGACCATTTGGGCGTGAAAAATATTCGTGAAGATTATAAAACTTGGAATATGGTTAAAAAAGCCGTGTTGTATTTGGATAATCGAATAAGAGAAGATTACGAGTGGCTTTTAAAACATAAGGCAGATATGACTAGAGACCAGTTGAATTATGAAATTATTCAGTATTTGTATGCTAGAAGTTATTTCTTATCCGATGTTGAAATTAGCTCTAATAATAAAGAAGCATACGATTTTTACATGAAGCAAGCCAATGATTTTTGGTTTACTAAAAGTCGCTACATGCAAGGAATGATTGCGTTGGCACTCCATAGAAACGGAAAACCTAAAGCAGATTTTAATACCGAACAAAATATATTATTGTCTTTAAAAGAAAATGCCATTCAACATGATGAGTTAGGCATGTATTGGAAAGATAACTTGAGCGGTTATTATTGGTATCAAGCTCCTATTGAAGTACAAGCCTTATTAATAGAAGCTTTTGACGAAATTGCCAACGATACCGAAAGTGTGGAAGCCATGAAAATTTGGTTGTTGAAACAAAAACAAACGCAAGATTGGCGAACTACCAAAGCTACTACAGAAGCTTGTTACGCTTTATTGCTAAGAGGAACAGATTTGTTGGCAAGCGATGAGTTGGTGGAAATAAAAGTAGGTAACACGATTATAGATCCCAAAAAAATGGATGATGTAAAAGTAGAAGCTGGAACGGGCTACTTTAAAACTTCGTGGAGCAAAACGGAAATTAAACCCGAAATGGGAAACATTACCGTTACCAAAAAAGATGAAGGCGTAGCTTGGGGAGCAATGTATTGGCAATATTTTGAACAATTAGACAAAATTACTACACATGAAACGCCATTAAAATTAAGTAAAAAACTGTTTGTACAACGCAATACCGATGCAGGAACTGTAATTGAACTGATTAAAGAAGGTACTACGTTAAAACCCGGTGATAAAATTAAAGTACGTATAGAATTGCGTGTGGATAGAAACATGGAATACGTTCACATGAAAGACATGCGTGCAGCAGGTTTTGAGCCTATTAATGTTTTTTCAGGTTACCGTTATCAGGATGGGTTAGGTTATTACGAAAGCACCAAAGATGCGGCTACCAACTTCTTTTTTGATTATTTACCCAAAGGAACGTACGTGTTTGAATATCCTTTGAGAGTAAATATGAGCGGAGATTTTTCTAACGGAATTACAAGTATTCAATGCATGTATGCACCTGAATTTACTTCTCATTCGGAGGGAATTAGGGTATTGGTAGCCCAATAGAAGCCCATCCCAACCTTCCCAAAGGGAAGGAGTTGCTAACGCACAAAGCCTATTTAGTCACCCCTTAAAAAGTATTCAACATATTGTTTGTTAATAAATTAGAT
>JAVVER010000036.1:0-25544 GCA_032251145.1 Vicingaceae bacterium
AGAGCATCAGCCTTCCAAGCTGAGGGTCGCGGGTTCGAATCCCGTTTCCCGCTCTTTTTTTTATTTTTTTTCTATATCGGTATTTTATTAGCCGATGTAGCTCAGTGGTAGAGCACTTCCTTGGTAAGGAAGAGGTCACGGGTTCAAATCCCGTCATTGGCTCTTAACGTAGTGTCGTAAAAAGAGTGTGAGAAAAGTAAATAATTAAATAAGTATAAATAATAATTTAAAAACAATAAAATAAACCTAAAATCATGGCTAAAGAGAATTATGATCGTTCCAAACCACACTTAAACATCGGAACAATTGGTCACGTTGACCACGGAAAAACTACTTTAACTGCAGCTATAACTACAGTATTAGCAAAAGCAGGTCTATCTGAATTAAGAGATTTTGCTTCTATTGATAACGCTCCGGAAGAAAAAGAAAGAGGTATTACAATTAATACTTCTCACGTTGAATATTCAACTGCTAACAGACATTACGCTCACGTTGACTGTCCAGGTCACGCGGATTACGTAAAAAACATGGTAACTGGTGCTGCTCAAATGGATGGTGCTATCTTGGTTGTTGCTGCAACTGATGGGCCAATGCCACAAACTAGAGAGCATATCTTATTAGGTCGTCAGGTTGGTATTCCTAGAATGGTTGTTTTCATGAACAAAGTTGACTTAGTTGATGATGCTGAATTATTAGAATTAGTTGAGATGGAAATCAGAGAATTATTGTCTTTCTATGAGTATGATGGAGATAATGTTCCTGTAATTGCAGGTTCTGCTTTAGGGGCTTTAGAAGGTGACGAAAAATGGTCTGCTAAAGTAATGGAATTAATGGATGCTGTTGATACTTACATTGAATTACCTCCAAGAGATATTGATAAGCCTTTCTTAATGCCTGTTGAAGATGTGTTCTCTATTACTGGTAGAGGAACTGTTGCAACTGGTAGAATTGAAACTGGTGTAATCAACTCTGGTGAATCAGTAGATATCTTAGGTATGGGTGATGAAAAATTATCATCAACTGTAACTGGTGTTGAAATGTTCAGAAAAATATTAGATAGAGGTGAAGCTGGTGATAACGTAGGTCTTTTATTAAGAGGTATCGAGAAATCTGATATCAGAAGAGGTATGGTAATCGCTAAACCAGGTTCAATCACTCCTCATACTGAGTTTAAAGCTGAGGTTTATGTATTGAAAAAAGAAGAAGGTGGACGTCATACTCCATTCCAAAACAAATATAGACCACAATTCTATTTAAGAACTACAGATGTTACTGGAGAGATTTACTTAGAAGAAGGTAGAGAAATGGTAATGCCTGGAGATAACGTAACTGTAACAGTTAAATTAATTGTACCAGTTGCTTTAAATAAAGGGTTAAGATTTGCAATCAGAGAAGGTGGTAGAACTGTTGGAGCTGGTCAAATCACTGAAATTCTTAAGTAATTAATTACACTAGAATTTAGTAAAAGTAATATAAAGGTATCCACTATTTAGTGGGTACCTTTCTTGACTTTATTTTATTAGTACGCTTATCAATAATTAAAATAATAAAGATAAGGTTTACGGGTGTAGCTCAATTGGTAGAGTAGTGGTCTCCAAAACCATTGGCTGGGAGTTCGAGTCTCTCCACCCGTGCAGAGAATAAAAAATATTATGGCTAAAATTGGAAATTATATAAAAGAATCAACTGACGAATTGTTACACAAAGTTTCGTGGCCAACATGGAGTGAGTTACAAAGTAGTTCAGTAGTTGTATTAATAGCATCTGTAATATTTGCATTAATCATATTTGTGATGGATAGTACTTTTAGCAGATTAATGAAAGAAATTTATAAGTTATTTTGATTACTATGGCAGAGAATACAAAAAAATGGTATGTCGTTAGAGCGATAAGTGGTAAAGAAAATAAAATCAAAAAATACATTGAAGATGAAATTCTTAGAAATGGTTTAAGTAATAACTTATCACAAATATTAATACCAACAGAAAAAATCTTTCAAATTAGAAATGGGAAAAAAATTAGTAAAGAAAGAAACTTTTTTCCGGGTTATATTTTAATTGAAGCAGACTTAAGTGGAGAAATGCCTCACGTTATTAGAAACGTGAATGGTGTTATCGGATTCTTAGGAGCAGAAAAAGGAGGAGATCCACTACCTGTTAGAATTTCTGAAGTAAATAGAATATTAGGTAAAGTTGATGAGTTAGCAGATAGCGAAGAAGAAATGACTATACCATTTGTTGTTGGAGAAAGTATTAAAGTAATAGATGGTCCTTTTAATGGCTTTACAGGGTCTATTGAAAAAATAAATGAAGAAAAGAGAAAGTTAGAAGTAATGGTTAAAATTTTCGGAAGAAAACAACCATTAGAACTAAGTTTTTTACAAGTAGAAAAGGAAAGTTAATAACAAACAAACGAGTAATTAATCGTACAGACTCAATATATATAATGCTTCCAATTGAGCGAGTACAAATCTAAATAGTAAATAAAATGGCTAAAGAAGTAAGTGGATTAATTAAATTACAAATCAGAGGAGGAGCTGCAAATCCATCACCACCAGTAGGACCTGCATTAGGTGCTAAAGGTGTTAATATCATGGAATTTTGTAAGCAATTTAATGGAAGAACTCAAGATAAACCAGGAAAAGTATTGCCTGTTGTTATTACAGTTTATTCCGATAAATCTTTTGATTTCGTAATTAAAACCCCTCCAGCTGCAGTTCAATTAATGGAAGCTGCTAAATTGAAAAAAGGTTCTCCGGAATCTAACAGACAAAAAGTAGGTACCGTTAGTTGGGATCAAATTAAAACAATCGCTGAAGACAAAATGACTGATTTGAATTGTTTTAAAATTGAATCTGCAATGAAAATGGTTGCAGGTACAGCAAGAAGTATGGGGTTAAAAGTAAGTGGGACTTTTCCTGCATAAAACTAATTTATTAAATTGTATCAGCAATGGCTAGATTAACAAAAAACATGAAAGAGGCTTTATCTAAAGTGGATACTGAAAAGTTATACAACTTAGATGAGGCAACAAAGCTTGTTAAGGACATGACATTTACAAAGTTTGATGCATCGGTTGACATAAGCATTAGATTAGGAGTTGATCCTAGAAAAGCTAATGAAATGGTAAGAGGTACAGTTGCCCTTCCAAATGGTGTTGGTAAAGATGTTAAAATTTTGGTATTGTGTACTCCTGACAAAGAAGCTGAGGCTAAAGAGGCTGGTGCTGACTATGTTGGTTTAGACGAATTTATTGATAAAATAAAAGGCGGATGGACTGATATGGATGTTATTATAACTATGCCAAGTGTTATGGGTAAAGTTGGTGCTTTAGGTCGTGTATTAGGACCAAGAGGATTAATGCCAAACCCAAAATCAGGTACGGTTACAATGGACATAGGTAAAGCTGTTACTGATGTTAAAGCCGGTAAAATAGATTTTAAAGTAGATAAATTTGGAAATATTCATACTACTATTGGTAGAGCATCTTTTGAAGCAGAAAAATTGGCTGAAAATGCAAATGAACTATTCCAAACAATTTTAAAATTAAAACCGGCATCTGCAAAAGGAACATATGTGAGAGGTATCACATTATCAAGCACAATGAGCCCGGGTGTTAAAGTTGAACCTAAATCATTTTAAGTTTAACAAAGTATTTAATTTAACCTAAAAGCAAAATGACAAGAGAAGAAAAAAGTCAGTATATCGATGGTTTAACTGAAAAGTTAAACAATGCTAATATTTTTTATTTAGCAGATATTGCTGGTTTAAATGCCGAAACAACTTCTAAGTTAAGAAAAACTTGCTTTAATGGTAATATTCAACTTGAAGTAGTAAAAAATACGCTTTTGCAAAAAGCATTTGAAAAAGCTGATAAAGACTACGAAGGATTGTATAATACACTAAAAGGGAATACTTCTATAATGTTTTCTGAAGTAGGTAATGCACCTGCCAAAATCATTAAAGAATTCCGTAAAAAAAGTGATAAACCATTATTGAAGGGAGCTTATATTGAAGAAGCAATTTATGTTGGCGATGAGAATTTAGATGCACTAGTAAGCATTAAATCTAAAGAAGAACTTATCGGTGATATTGTTGCATTACTTCAATCTCCAGCTAAGAATGTTGTATCTGCACTTAAATCAAGTGGTGGTAAACTGGCAGGTATAGTAAAAACTTTATCAGAACGTTCTGAATAAATAATTAAAAACAAACAATTAATATTAATTTAAATTTCTAAAATAAAACAAAATGGCAGATTTAAAAAAACTTGCAGATGAGTTAGTAAACTTAACTGTAAAAGATGTGAACGAATTAGCTAACATACTTAAAGAAGAATATGGTATCGAACCTGCTGCTGCAGCTGTAGCTGTTGCAGGTCCTGCTGCTGGTGGTGGAGACGCTGCTGGTGCTGAAGAAAAATCTGAATTTGATGTAATCCTTAAATCAGGTGGTGCTTCTAAATTAGCAGTAGTTAAATTAGTTAAAGAACTAACTGGTTTAGGTCTTAAAGAAGCTAAAGAATTAGTTGATGGAGCACCAAAACCATTAAAAGAAGGTGTTTCTAAAGACGAAGCAACTGCTCTTAAAACTCAATTAGAAGAGGCTGGAGCTGAAGTAGAAGTTAAATAATTTAACGGATACAAACCCAATTTAGGTTTAGGTATTTACCCTTTTTTTAAGGGTAAATTACCTAAGCCTCTTTTGCTTTATAAACCTCTGTAAATAGAAAACTGAGACAAATAATAATCTATTTGTTGATTTACAAGGAGTTATAGTGTTTGTCTTAAAATGAATTGATGTCATTTTGAGAAAATTAGTGTACTTAAAAGTAAGTTTCACTAGTTAAAGAATAAAAGTATTATTTAAACAAACTAAACTCAAAACTACTAATGAACAATACATTAGATAAAAAGGTGGAAAATTCCCGAATTAATTTCGCCTCAACCAAAAATCAATTAGAATATCCAGATTTCTTAGATATTCAAATTAAATCATTCCAATCTTATTTTCAATTAGATACTACTCCTGAAAACAGAGCTTCAGAAGGATTGTTTAAAGTTTTTAGTGAAAACTTTCCAATTACAGATGCTCGTAATCAGTTTGTACTAGAATTCTTGGATTACTTTATTGATCCACCAAGATATGCTATTGAAGAATGTATTGAAAGAGGGTTAACTTACAGTGTGCCTTTAAAAGCAAAACTTAAATTGTATTGTACAGATCCCGAACATGAGGATTTTGAAACTATTGTACAGGATGTATATTTGGGAACTATCCCATATATGACTCCTAAAGGAACTTTTGTGATTAACGGTGCTGAAAGAGTTATCGTGTCACAATTACACCGTTCACCAGGTGTTTTCTTTGGTCAAAGCAAACATGCTAATGGTACTAAATTATATTCGGCAAGAATTATCCCTTTTAGAGGTTCTTGGATAGAATTTGCTACCGACATTAATAACGTAATGTACGCTTACATCGACCGTAAGAAAAAATTACCGGTAACAACTCTTTTTAGAGCTATAGGCTTTGAAACAGATAAAGAAATTTTAGAACTTTTTGATTTAGCAGATGAAGTTAAAGTTAGCAAATCCAGATTGAAAAAAGTTATAGGTAGAAAATTAGCCGCCCGTGTGCTTAAAACATGGGTTGAAGATTTTGTTGATGAAGATACAGGCGAGGTGGTTTCTATCGAAAGAAATGAAGTAATTATTGATCGTGAAACTATCATCGAAAAAGAACATATTGATGAAATTATAGAATCAGGATCTAAAACCATTATTCTACACAAAGAAGATGTAAATTCATCTGATTTTGCAATTATATACAATACCTTACAAAAAGATCCTTCTAATTCAGAAAAAGAAGCGGTAGAACACATTTATCGTCAGCTTAGAAATGCTGAACCGCCAGATGTTGAAACAGCTAGAGGTGTTATTGATAAATTATTTTTCTCTGAAACAAGATATGATTTAGGAGAAGTAGGTAGGTTTAGAATCAACAAAAAACTTGGTTTAGATATCGCTAATGATGTAAGAGTATTAACAAGAGAAGATATTATATCTATCATCAAATACCTTATTGAGTTAATTAACTCTAAAACATTGGTTGATGATATCGATCACTTAAGTAACAGAAGAGTTAGAACTGTTGGTGAGCAATTACACAATCAATTTGGAGTTGGTCTTTCTAGAATGGCAAGAACTATTAGAGAAAGAATGAACGTTAGAGATAACGAGGTATTTACACCTTCAGATTTGATTAATGCTAAAACGCTTTCATCAGTAATCAACTCCTTCTTTGGTACTAACCAATTATCTCAATTTATGGATCAAACCAATCCATTATCTGAGATTACTCATAAAAGAAGAATGTCTGCATTAGGGCCAGGAGGTCTTTCTAGAGAAAGAGCTGGTTTCGAGGTGCGTGATGTTCACTACACTCACTACGGAAGACTTTGTCCTATTGAAACGCCTGAGGGACCAAATATTGGTTTGATTTCATCTCTTTGTGTTTACGCAAAAGTGAACAAACTAGGATTTATTGAAACTCCTTATAGACACGTTGAAGATGGTAAAGTTAACTTTAAAAAAGAAGTAGTTTATTTAAGTGCAGAAGAAGAAGATAAAAAAATTATTGCTCAAGCTAATGCACATGTAGATGATAAAGGAAACTTTTTAACCGAAAAAGTAAAATCAAGACTAGAAGGTGATTTTCCATTATCAGAACCAGAAAACATTTCCTTAATGGATGTTGCTCCTAATCAAATTGCATCTATTGCTGCATCATTAATTCCTTTCTTAGAGAATGATGATGCCAACCGTGCATTGATGGGATCTAACATGATGCGTCAAGCGGTTCCACTATTAAGACCTGAAGCTCCAATTGTAGGAACCGGATTAGAAGCTAGGGTAGCTCAAGATTCTAGAGTTCTTATTAATGCTGAAGCCGATGGTGTTGTAGAATATGTTGATGCAAAAAACATTACCATTAAATATAACCGTTCTGAAGAAGATCAATTAGTAAGTTTTGATGGAGATTCTATAACGTATGAATTATATACATTTAAGAAAACTAACCAAAATACTTGCTTAAACTTAACACCAATTGTAAGAAAAGGTGATAAAGTTAAAAAAGGTCAGGTACTTTGCGAAGGTTATGCAACCGAAAAAGGAGAGCTTGCTTTAGGTAGAAACTTAAAAGTAGCATTTATGCCTTGGAAAGGGTATAACTTTGAGGATGCGATTGTAATCTCAGAAAAAGTTGTAAAAGAAGATTTATTTACTTCTGTACATATTGAAGAGTTTTCTCTTGAAGTAAGAGATACCAAAAGAGGTGAAGAAGAATTAACCGCAGATATCCCTAATGTTAGCGAAGATGCTACCAAAGATTTGGATGAAAACGGTATGATTAGAATTGGTGCTGAAGTGAAAGAAGGCGATATTTTAATTGGTAAAATTACTCCTAAAGGAGAAACAGATCCAACTCCTGAAGAGAAATTATTAAGAGCTATCTTTGGAGATAAAGCTGGTGATGTTAAAGACGCTTCATTAAAAGTTAAACCATCTGTAAAAGGTGTTGTAATTGATAAAAAACTTTTTGAAAGAGCTATTAAAGACAGAAAAAGTAGAGCAGAAGAGAAAGCAATTTTAGAGCAACTTGATGAAGAATACAACAGAGAAGTTGCAGCACTTAAAAAAGTATTGATTGACAAACTTTATGCAGTTGTAAATAACAAAACGAGTCAGGGAGTTGTAAACTACTATAATGAAGTAATTATTCCTAAAGGAACTAAATTTACCATTAAAGTATTAGAGAAAGTAGATGATTTTGTATTTGTAGATTCTAAAAACTGGACTACAAGTGATGAATTAAACGACTTAATCAAACAAATCTTAAACAACTACAACATTAAAGTTAACGAAATCTTAGGTAAATTTAAACGTAAGAAATACGCTATTTCTGTTGGAGATGAATTACCAACTGGTATTTTGAAATTGGCAAAAGTTTATTTGGCTAAGAAAAGAAAACTAAAAGTTGGAGATAAAATGGCTGGACGTCATGGAAACAAAGGTATTGTTGCTAACATTGTTAGAGAAGAAGATATGCCTTTCTTAGAAGACGGAACGCCAGTAGATATCGTTCTTAATCCACTTGGTGTACCATCTAGGATGAACTTAGGTCAGGTATATGAAACTGTTCTTGGATGGGCAGGTCAGAAATTAGGAAAGAAATTCGCTACACCAATTTTCGATGGTATTAGTGTTGAAGAAATCAACGAATACTGTATTGAGGCAGGCGTACCACAATACGGTAAAACTTACCTTTATGATGGTGGAACTGGAGAGCGTTTTGATCAGCCAGCAACAGTTGGAGTAATCTATATGTTGCGTTTAGGACACATGATTGACGATAAGATGCATGCTCGTTCTATTGGACCATACTCATTAATCACACAACAACCATTAGGTGGTAAAGCACAATTTGGTGGTCAGCGTTTTGGTGAGATGGAGGTTTGGGCAATTGAAGCTTATGGAGCTGCAAACATTCTTCAAGAATTGTTAACTATTAAATCTGATGATGTTAAAGGAAGAGCTAAAGCTTATGAAGCAATAGTTAAAGGAGACCCAATGCCCGAACCTGGTATTCCGGAATCGTTTAATGTATTATTACATGAGTTAAGAGGTTTAGCACTTAACATAACGTTAGATAATTAATTTATTTTGAACTAAAACAACTATATAACATGGCTTTTAAACGTGAACAAAACACTAACAGTAATTTCTCGAGAATTACTATCAGTTTGTCTTCTCCAGAACTTATCTTAGAAAGATCAAGTGGAGAAGTATTAAAACCAGAGACCATTAACTACAGAACCTATAAACCAGAAAGAGACGGATTATTTTGTGAAAGAATTTTCGGTCCTGTAAAAGACTATGAGTGTCATTGTGGAAAATATAAAAGAATTAGATATAAAGGAATTATTTGCGACAGATGTGGTGTTGAAGTTACTGAGAAAAAAGTAAGAAGAGAAAGAATGGGACACATTTCATTAGTAGTTCCTGTTGCACATATCTGGTACTTTAAATCTTTACCAAACAAAATTGGCTACCTATTAGGGTTACCAACTAAAAAGTTGGATGCTATTATCTATTACGAAAGATATGTAGTAATTAACGCAGCAGGTGTAAATGGTGTAGATGGAGAACCAATTCAGTATCTAGATTTTTTAACCGAAGAAGAATATTTTGATATTATTGATACTTTACCAAAAGAAAATCAATATTTAGATGATGCTGACCCAAATAAGTTTATCGCTAAAATGGGTGCAGAAGCTTTATATGAATTATTAAGAAGATTAGATTTAGATAGCTTATCTTACGATTTAAGACATAAAGCAAACAACGAAACTTCTCAACAAAGAAAAAATGAAGCGTTAAAAAGACTTCAAGTTGTGGAAGCTTTCAGAGCATCTAAAGAAAATATTGATAACAGACCCGAATGGATGATATTAAAGGTAGTTCCAGTTATTCCACCAGAATTAAGACCTTTAGTACCGCTTGATGGTGGTAGATTTGCTACCTCTGATTTAAATGATTTATACAGAAGAGTTATTATAAGAAATAACCGTTTAAAAAGATTAATGGAAATTAAAGCTCCAGATGTAATCTTAAGAAACGAAAAACGTATGCTTCAAGAATCTGTTGATGCATTGTTAGACAACTCTAGAAAATCTAGTGCTGTTAAAACTGATGCTAACAGAGCGTTAAAATCTTTATCAGACAGTTTAAAAGGTAAATCTGGTAGATTCCGTCAAAACTTACTTGGAAAACGTGTTGATTATTCAGCTCGTTCGGTAATTGTTGTTGGTCCAGATTTGAAATTACACGAATGTGGTATCCCTAAAGATATGGCTGCAGAGCTTTACAAACCATTTATCATTAGAAAACTAATTGAAAGAGGTATTGTAAAAACTGTGAAATCAGCTAAAAAAATAGTTGACAAAAAAGAGCCTGTAGTTTGGGATATTTTAGAAAACATATTAAAAGGACACCCTGTATTACTTAACCGTGCTCCTACGTTGCACCGTTTAGGTATTCAGGCTTTCCAACCAAAATTAATTGAAGGTAAAGCTATTCGTTTACACCCATTAGTATGTACTGCATTTAATGCGGATTTTGATGGTGACCAAATGGCAGTCCACTTACCATTAGGTAATGCTGCAATTTTAGAAGCTCAGTTATTAATGTTGTCTTCGCATAACATTCTTAACCCTGCAAACGGCACTCCGGTAACACTTCCTTCTCAGGATATGGTTCTTGGGTTATATTACATAACTAAAGAAAGAAAATCTACTAAAGAACACCCTGTGGCTGGAGAAGGTAAAATGTTTTACTCTCCAGAAGAAGTAATTATTGCTCTTAATGAAGGCAAACTTAATGTTCATGCTAATATTAAAGTAAAAACTACTGATATTGAAAACGGAGAAACAGTATTAAAAACTATCGAAACCACAGCAGGTAGAGTTATTTTTAACGAACTTGTTCCAGAAGAAGTAGGTTTTGTTAATGAATTGTTGACTAAAAAATCGTTAAGAGATATTATTGGTAAAGTATTAAAACATGCAGGACCAACTAAAACGGTTAAATTCTTAGATGACATAAAAGATTTAGGTTATGATATGGCTTTTAGAGGCGGATTATCATTTAACTTAGATGATATTATCATTCCTAAAGAAAAAGAAGAGTTTGTAGCTAAAGCTAATGCTGAAGTAGAAGAGGTAATGAATAACTATAACATGGGTTTCATTACTAACAATGAGCGTTACAACCAAATTATTGATATTTGGACACATACTAACACAAAACTTACTAATGTGTTAATGGATACCCTTAAAAATGACAACCAAGGTTTCAACTCTATTTATATGATGTTTGATTCTGGTGCAAGGGGTTCTAAGGAGCAAATTCGTCAGTTATCAGGAATGAGAGGTTTGATGGCAAAACCGCAAAAATCAGGTTCGTCATCAGGTCAGGAGATTATTGAAAATCCAATTTTGGCAAACTTTAAAGAAGGTTTATCAGTATTGGAGTACTTTATTTCTACTCACGGTGCTCGTAAAGGTCTTGCCGATACAGCATTAAAAACTGCCGATGCGGGTTACTTAACAAGAAGATTGGTTGATGTTTCTCAAGATGTTGTTATTACATCAGAAGATTGTGGAACGTTAAGAGGATTAATAGCTACAGCACTTAAAAACAATGATGAAGTTGTTGAAAGTTTATTTGATAGAATTTTAGGCAGAACATCTGTTCATGATATTTATCATCCTGAAACAGAAGAATTAATTGTTGCTTCAGGAGATGAAATTACTGAAGATATTGCTGAAGCAATTCAAGCAGCAGATATTGATGAAGTTGAAATTAGATCTGTATTAACTTGTGAGCAAAGAAAAGGTGTTTGTGCTAAATGTTACGGTAGAAACCTTTCAACAGGAAGAATGGTACAAAAAGGAGAACCTGTTGGTGTTGTTGCTGCTCAATCTATTGGTGAGCCAGGAACTCAATTAACACTTAGAACTTTCCATATTGGTGGTACAGCTTCTAAAATTACAGGAATTTCTAGCGTTGAAGCTAAATACGAAGGTAGAATAGAAATTGAAGAGTTAAAAACCATCGAAAAAACAAACGAAGCAGGAGAAAAAATAGAATTAGTTATTGGACGTTCTGCTGAAATGAAAATTATAGACCCGAAAACTAACGTTGTTTTAACTACAGGAAACATTCCTTATGGTTCTCAGGTATTTGTAAAAAATAACGATAAAGTTAAAAAAGGAGATAAAATTTGTATTTGGGATCCTTATAATGCTGTAATTCTTTCAGAGGTTGAAGGTAAAGTAGCGTTTGAAAACTTTGAATTAGGGGTTACTTATAAAGAGGAGTCTGATGAGCAAACAGGATTTACTGAAAAAGTAATTTCTGAGTTTAAAGACAAGAAAAAAATTCCTTTATTGAATATTGTTAATTCAAAAAATGAAGTTTTAAAAACCTATAACTTACCAGTGGGAGCTCACATTACAGTTAATGAAGGAGCTAAAGTTAAAGGTGGAGAAATTTTAGTTAAAATACCTCGTTCTGCGGGTGGTACTGCCGATATTACTGGTGGTCTTCCTAGAGTAACAGAGTTGTTTGAAGCTAGAAACCCATCTAACCCTGCAGTTGTTTCTGAGATTGATGGTATTGTATCTTTCGGAAAAATTAAGAGAGGTAACCGTGAAATTATTGTTGAATCAAGAACAGGAGAAGTTAAAAAATACTTAGTTAACTTATCTAAACATATTTTGGTTCAAGAAAATGATTTTGTTAAAGCGGGTAATCCACTTTCTGAAGGCTCAATTACTCCATCAGATATCTTGTCTATTAAAGGACCTACTGCTGTTCAAGAATACATTGTTAATGAAGTACAAGAAGTTTACCGTTTACAAGGTGTGAAAATTAATGACAAACACTTTGAGGTAATTGTAAGACAAATGATGCGTAAAGCACTTATTGAAGAACCTGGAGATACTAGATTCCTTGAAAAAGAAATCGTTAACAAACGTGATTTCATGGAAGAAAATGATTGGGTTTATGACAAGTATATTGTTACAGAACCAGGAGATTCTGAAGTATTAAAAGCAGGACAAATTGTTTCTTCTCGTCAGTTAAGAGATGAAAACTCTAAATTGAAAAGAATGGATAAAAAAGTTGTTGAAAGCAGAGAAGCAATTCCTGCTACATCTAGTCCAATTATTCAAGGTATTACAAGAGCATCGCTTCAAACAGACAGCTTTATTTCTGCTGCATCTTTCCAAGAGACTACGAAAGTCTTAAACGAAGCTGCTATTAGAGGTAAAATGGATGATTTAGAAGGATTGAAAGAAAACGTAATCGTTGGTAAATTAATACCAGCAGGAACAGGAATGAAAATGTTCAGAAACTTAATTGTTGGTTCAAAAGAAGAGTACGAACAACTTTCAAAAGCTAAAGCTAGTAGTGATGCAATTATTCAAGAATAAATAAAAACGTTATGAGTCAAGAAAATCAAGACAATAAACTAAATATTGAGTTAACTGAAGACGTGGCAGAAGGAACTTATTCCAACTTAGCTATAATCAGTCATTCTAATTCTGAGTTTGTAATAGACTTTATAAGAGTGATGCCCGGAGTGCCTAAGGCAAAAGTGAAATCAAGAGTATTGATGACACCCGAACATGCCAAAAGACTGTTACACGCTTTAGAAGATAACATAGAGAAGTTTGAGTCTAAAATGGGTAAAATTAAAGACCCTGGACCAACAGGAGGAATTCCAATGAACTTTGGAGGACCAACTGCCGAAGCTTGATAAAATACGATAGTAACTTAAAAGAGGTTGAAGAAATTCAACCTCTTTTTTTATAGCTAATAAAAAAGCCGAATGATAACAAGTATAATTCGGCTTTTTATTTTATTTTTTCTGTACCTGAGATGGGACTCGAACCCACACGTCTTACGACACACGCACCTCAAGCGTGCCTGTATACCAATTTCAGCACTCAGGTAGCAATTGCAAAAGTAAAACTATAATTAACAAGAACACTTATAATGATAAGGAAATTTAATTTTAGGATAAAAAAAAACTCTAAAGATTTTATCTTTAGAGTTTTTTGTGACCTGGCTGGGATTCGAACCCAGGACCCCTTCATTAAAAGTGAAATGCTCTACCAGCTGAGCTACCAAGTCGTCCTAAAAAAGGAGTGCAAATATAGCAGTGTATTTTTTATAAAAAAAGAATATCATAGTTTTTTTTTAACCTTTTTTTCAAAGGGTTGATTAACAGTTTTATTCTATGATGGGACAGCGTTCAAAAGGTTTATTCCTATCAAATAAATACCGATAAGTATGGTAGGTTCTATACACTTCTGCATCTAAATCTTTGGCAATTCGTAACATTTTTGGATTAAAATCACCTATCCATGTCAAAACCGTTTGTTTATATCGCTTTTCTTTTAATAAACTTTCGTGTGTCCATTTAATCATAGCACCATCAACACCTTTACCCTGATAACGCTTGGCAATGCCAAAAACAATACCCACCATTGTTTCTGGAGGATGTACCATTTTATGGTAAAGAAATTTAAGCTTCCCTAACCAATTTAAGTTCCCGTTTACATATTGAAACAGTTCGTTTAGTTCAGGAATATTGATATAGAAAGCAATAGGCTTGTTTTTATAGTAAACAAAAACCATGATGGAAGGATCATAAATGGGTTTTAGGTTCTGCATAATTTTTCGGGAAGTAGCCGTGGTCATCTCCTTAAAATTATCATGACTTGCCCAAGCACTGTTGTAAACCGTTTTAAAATTATCTGCAATTTCATTTAAGCTAAGGTTTTTCACATTAGCAATACTGTAATTGCCATCAGCTAAAATACGTTCACTTTTATCTTCAAAAACTTGTTGTGTAGGTACTCCAATAGAACGCTTAAACATGAATTGTTGGTAGTAGGTTTTAAAACCATATTCTTCAAACAATTGTTGGTAGTAGGGAGGATTGTAATTCATTCCATAACTATTAGGATCAGTAAAATTTTCAACCAATAAGCCCCAAAACATGTTTTTCTCACCAAAATTTATAGGGCCATCCATTGCTTCCATATTGTGTTGTATCAACCAATCTTTAGCAGTATTAAATAATGTTCTAGCAGCCTCTTTATCGTTAATACACTCAAAAAAACCAACACCACCAGTAGGCTGTTCATTACTTTCTGTAGTTTCAAAATTGATAAAAGCCGCAATTCTGCCAATGGCTTCATTGGTGTTATTAAATAGTAGCCAACGTATTATTTTTCCGTTAGCATGAGCTTTATTTTTGGTGGGGTCAAAAACTTTCTCAACATCTTGTTTAATATGAGGAATCCAGTTGTTGTCGTTTTTATAAATAGAGTAGGGTAGTTGGTGGAATTGTTGAATTAATTTATTGGTGGTAACTTCTTTTATTATCATGCTTCACGTTTGCTTTTAGTTAACAGCCTCAAAAATACTTAATATAAATAAGACTTTTTAAACTAATACTATCAGTTTATTAATGAGAAAAAAAAATTAATTAAGGTAATAAAATTTGAGAACCCATCCAAAAATTAACTATCTAATAACATTTGTAATAGTTTGGTAGTAGCCAACGCATCTCCTGCTGCTCGGTGTCTTTGTTCTTGTGGAATGTCTATTCCTAACTCTTTACACAACTTTCCTAAACTGTATGATGGCTGTTCTGGGAAAACAGTTCGGCTCATTTCTATGGTGCAAAGTTTAGGTTGTTGTATTACTAACCCCGTTCTTTTTAGCTCAGATTTTAATATTTTGTAATCAAAATTTACATCATGAGCCACAAAAATTTTATCGCTAATTAACTGATGGATTTCTTGAGCTACATCCATAAAAGTGGGAGCATCTTTTACCATACTATTGGTAATGCCGGTAAGTTTGGTAACATACCAATCTATACTAACTTTAGGATTTATAAGAGATGAATATTCATGAACAATTTGAGTGCCGTCAAAAACATAAACTGCTATTTCAATTATTCTACCTTTAAGGTAATTTCCTCCTGTTGCTTCAATGTCAACTACTGCATACATAATGTTGCAAAATTACGTTAAAAATTTATTTCTATTTGCTTGATACAGCTGAATATTACATCCATTGCCTTTTAACAAGCGATTCCTGTTTCTAGCAATTACATCATAAAAATAATCTCTTAAAAAAGTAGGAACAATTTTAAAAACATAAAATAACTGTAGTAAGCCACCCAAAGTGTTCGCTATTTCTAACGCAGCATTAGACCTTAGGTACAGTTTATTATCTTTTAGCAACATAACCGTATCTGTATTTTTAGCAAATGGGTATTGTGTTAAAATAGTTTTTGCTGTTTCACCAGATAATCCTGCAAAAAGAAAAATATGCTTCGTATCTTTTTTCAATACAAAATTTACCCAAAAGCTACAAAAACTGCATTGGTCATCATAGAGAATTATGGGAGATTTTTCTTGCATGATTCACGAATAAAATTAGCTTTATAATCCTAAAAATGGTATCTTTAAATAATTAAATTACATAAAAAAATAAAAAAACTCTTAAGAGTAGTTTAAATTTGCATTATAAATTCAAAGTCATTCAATTGTGAAAATAGCTATCTACGGAAAAAAAGTTGCTGATATCTACACTACCAACATTCAGTTTTTGTTTGATGAACTCAAGCGAAAGAATATCATCCTATCTATTGATGCGAATTTTCATAATTACCTTAAACAAAAAAATATTTCTTTTGGAGAAAATATTACGCTGTTTAATGATAGCAATGATTTGGGCAAGGTAGATTACCTTATTAGCATTGGTGGTGATGGTACTTTTTTAGAAACCATTGTGTTGGTTAGGGATAGCAACATTCCTGTTTTGGGAATTAATACTGGCAGATTAGGTTTTTTATCGAATGTAAAAACCGATGAAATTGCTCAAGCTATTAATGCTTTAATCAACCAAGCTTATGATATTGATGAAAGAAGCATGTTAAGTATTGAAGCCAATAATTTTGATTTTGGAGCAAATAATTATGCACTAAATGAAATTACGCTCCACCGTACCGACAGCTCTACCATGATTACGGTTCATACTTATTTAGATGATGAATTTTTGAACTCTTATTGGGCAGACGGATTAATCATTTCTACTCCAACAGGTTCTACAGCTTATTCGCTGAGTTGTAATGGACCTATATTGTTGCCCGATTCTGAAAACATGATTATTACGCCTATTGCTCCTCATAATTTGAATGTTAGACCACTTATTATTCCTGACGATAAAGAGCTTAAAATACAGATTGATGCCCGCTCGGAAAATTATGTGGTAGCGTTAGACTCTCGTTCGTTTAGCTTACCGCTAGATGCCACTTTAAAAATTACTAAAACTCCTCACACCATTAAGCTGATTCGATTAAAAGATCATACTTTCTTGAAAACATTAAGAAGTAAATTAATGTGGGGAATTGATAAGAGGAATTGATGAGCTTAAATTTTTAAAATTACGGGGCAATTCGAGTAATTTTCCAATCGTTAGTTTCACTTCGGGTATAAACCAACCTATCGTGTAGCCGGTTAGGTCTTCCTTGCCAAAACTCTATTTTAGAAGGTTTTACAACGTATCCTCCCCAATGTTTTGGGCGTGGAATAACTTGATTTTTAAATTTTTTGGTGAGTTCTGCTACTTCTTCTTCCAATGCTTGTCGTGTAGTAAGCTCAGTACTTTGAGCAGAAGCCCAAGCACCTATTTGGCTTTCTCGTGGTCGGCTATCAAAATAAGCATCCGACATTTCTTCATGTACTTTAAAAACTTCTCCTTCAATTCTTATTTGTCTTTCCAATTCTACCCAATAAAAATTTAAAGCAACTTTGTTGTTTTCAGCTATATCATTAGCTTTCTGACTTCCATAATTGGTGTAAAAAACAAAACCATTTTCAGATATATCTCTTAAATAAACTAATCGTAATGAGGGTTGCATATCTTTTCCTACGGTAGCAACAGACATGGCATAAGGATCTACCACCTGAGCACTTACCGCTTCTTCAAACCAAACCTGATATTGTTTAAATGGATTAGCATCCACACTATCTTCATTCAAGGGTTTTCCTGCAAAATCTCTCCTAATGGAGTTGACAAAATTCTTTAATTCTTCCATAAATAATAACACTTTTTTAAAGTGTTAAAACAAAATTAATCAATAAAACATAGGTTAATAGTAATTTTTTTCTTTAATTTAACCTCGTAAAATTATTACGAGCCGTGATTTTAAACCCGTTAGATTATAAAATTGCAGATTTGAATAAAATTGAACCTGAAAAGGGTCGTTTACTCATTGCTGAACCATTTATGGCGGATTCTTATTTTAAGCGTTCGGTGGTGCTATTAACTGCTTATAACGATACCGATGTGGTGGGGTTTATTCTTAACAAACCTTTACATACTACTCTTGACAAAATTTTACCTTCAGAAATTAATAATGATAAGTTTTCGGTTTATTTAGGCGGTCCTGTAGAAACTTCTTCACTACATTTTATCCATACTTTAGGTACAACTTTGGAAGAAAGCAAACATATTTCTGGAAATTTATTTTGGGGAGGTAATTTTGAACAGCTTAAAAAAATGATTAATAACAATGAAGTTGCTCCTACAGAAATTATGTTTTTTACAGGTTACTCAGGATGGTCGAAAGAACAACTAAACAACGAGATTAACGAAGATTCTTGGCTGATTTCTAACATCAACACCAAAATTTTTAATAAGAAAAACCTTTGGAAAGAAGTGCTTAAGAAAAAAGGCGGTAAACACGCTATGTTTACTCAGTTTCCTGAAAACCCTAGCTTAAATTAATTGTCTAAAAAAATGAAGAATATCTTCTTCATAATTCTTTGTATTTCATTTTCTGTTACTGCTTTTGCACAAACCGATGATGATTATGTAAATGAAGATAAGACAACTACTTCAAAAGAAAAACGCACCATAAATAGTGATGCCACTACAATATATGGCATCAGTAATCCTGACTATACTAATCATTTTTTAACCCCTACATCCCTAACCTTAAAAAAAGGTGAAATTAGAATGGCTTCAACAGATATTATTTTTGCAAAAGCAAGTTACGGACTAACCAATTCTACCACTATATCGGTTAATACAGCACTTTTTGGAATGTTTATTCCTTCTGTTAAACAAAGTATTGCTATAAATAATGAACTTACTTTAGCAGCAAGTCTCTCTGGCGGTCAGTTATTAGCAATTAATGAAGATTCTGTTATTGCTTTTGCTGGTGGCAGCGTTATGGGAACACTGGGGAACATTCAAAATAATTTTACTTTTGGAGCTGCTTTTTATTACGCTAAAGGAACTTTTGATTTTGCTAACAGTGAAGACGAACTGTCTTTTTTCCACTTCTTTATTGGCGGGCATCGACAAATTAGTCAACACTTATTTATAAGTTTTGATATGATGTATTTTCCAGCTTATCAAGTTTATACTGGTAGTGCAGGGGTGAAAATTACTATTAAAGAGAATATGTCGCTTGGTATTGGGGTTATGCCTATTGCTTGGAATGATATAAGCACCAACAACGGTGTGGAGTTTCAACCAATTTTAATTCCTTTACTTTCTTTTAAGATGTTGTTTAACAAAAGAAATTAATGGTTGTTTAATCTTTTAAATATCCAACAATTAATTCAGCGGCTCTTTTTGAAGCACCTTTACCGCCTAATTTAGCTTCAATTTCTTTGTAAGCATGAAGCATATTAGATTTTCCGGGTTCTACTAATAGTTTAGAAAGTTCTGTGGTTAAATTTTTAGTAGTTAACTCATCTTGAATTAATTCTTTAACCACTTCTTTGTCGGCAACTAAATTTACCAACGAAATGAATTTGATTTTCACTACCATTTTTGCCAAACGATAAAAAAGTTTGCCTGTTTTGTAGCAAACCACTTGTGGAACATGAAACAGTGCAGTTTCTAACGTGGCAGTTCCGCTAACAACCAAAGCAGCTGTTGCATGTTGCAATAAATCATAGGTTTTATTTTCTATGATGTTGATGTTGTTGGTTTCAAACTGCTTGTAAAAACTTAAGGATTGCGATGGTGCTCCTGCAATTATAAACTGATAATCGGGGAAGTTGTTGGTTACAGAAAGCATGATGTTGAGCATGGCTGTAATCTCTTGTTTTCTGCTTCCAGGCAGTAAAGCAATTATTGGTTTTTCCGAAAGTTGATATTTTTTTTTGAAATTTTCTAAAGAAATGTGGGGATATTCAGAAATGCAATCAATAAGTGGATGTCCTACAAAATCTACTTTGTAATCGAATTTTTTATAAAAATCTTCTTCAAAAGGCAGAATCACAAACATTTTGTCAACCACTTTTTTTATTTGATGCACTCGTTTTTGGTTCCAAGCCCAAATTTTCGGAGAAATGTAGTAAAAAACCTTGATGTTATTTGCTTTTGCCCATTTGGCAATCTTCATGTTAAACCCTGGGTAATCTACTAAAATTAATACATCTGGTTGATAGGCTTTAATGTCTTCTTTGCAAAAAGCGATGTTTCTAAAAATGGTTTTCAGGTTCATCAACACATCTTCCACACCCATAAAAGCTAACTCTTTGTAATGCTTAACAATTTCAGCACCTTCAGCTTCCATTAAATCACCACCAAAACAACGAAATTGAGCATCCTTATCCGTGTTTTTTAATTCTCTGATAAGTAAAGAGGCTTGTAAATCTCCTGATGCTTCGCCTGCTATAATGTAGTAGTTCATTAGTTAGTTTATAAGTTTATAATAGCCCTTTCTTTCACACTTGCTCGCTCCAAAGTCCACTGGACTTTGTCCGCCCCAAAAGGGAGGAGTTTCCAACGCACAAAGCCAAAGTTAATAGTTTATGGGTTTATAAGGTTTATTGTCTAAAAGTTGGTTTCAGTTCAGATTTCTAATTTCTAATCTATATAAAAACAATATAAAACACATAAAAAGCTCCATAAACAAGTGTTGCAAAGATTACTCCTTTGGCAGAAAAGTCTTTTTTGAACCAATAAAATAAAAAAAACAGAGCTAAATTGCTAAAAATACTTGATTTTAAAACATTTACTATTTCACTAAAGAAAGGATTTTTAATGATTTCAAAAAGCGAAAGATTGGAGTAGGTTTGCAGCCAAAAATACATCATGATATAAGGTAATAACAAACCTAAAACTAAGCCTATTAGAATGTGGTCAAGTTCTTTTAAATTTCCTTTATACCTTTTCATTTTCCAACCATTTAATTGTTTTTAGCACTTCATAATCAGTAATATCCTGTTTAACAGGAACAACAGAAACATAGTTGTTTGCCAATGCCCATTCATCAGTGTCAGTTCCATCATCATCAATAATAAATTTTCCTGTAAGCCAATAGTAGTCTCTTCCCATAGGGTCTTTTCGAGCATCATAATCTTCCACCCAGTTTCCTTTGGCTTGTCGGCAAATTTTAATTCCAGCAATTAATTGTTCGTTTACATTTGGGATGTTCACATTTAAACAAAATCCCTCTGGTAAAGGATGTGAGAGTAAATTACCTATGATATTTTTTGCAATCACTTTTGCAGCACTAAAATTAGCATCAATGGAATGGTCTAGTAATGAAAAACCAACAGATGGAATGTCTTGCAACGCTCCTTCAACTGCGGCAGACATTGTTCCTGAATAAATCACATTAATAGATGAGTTGGAGCCATGATTAATCCCTGAAACAATTAAATCGGGTTTTTTAGTTAATAAGGTTGAAACGGCTAATTTTACACAATCTACAGGAGTACCGCTACAAGCATAACCGGGAACGCCTTCTACTTCCATTTGCTGAATATGTAAGGTAGAATTAAATGTAATTGCATGACCCATTCCGCTTTGAGGCTTGTCGGGAGCTACCACTACCACATCCCCTAATTCTTTACTTACTTCTATTAGGGCTTTAATTCCAGGAGCAGTAATACCATCATCATTAACAACTAATATATAAGGTTTTTTTTTCATTGTACTATAAAAATAATTATGCCGTAAAATTAGTCAATCGAGAAGTTTTATGTTGGAAGAAATAATTAATTTTTTATTTACTTCAAATTAATGTTTCTATTGAAAAAACTAATTAACTTTATGAAAGTTTAATTTGATATTTTTATATCTGCTTATTATGGTGTTTTTTAAAAATCTATTTAGTAAAAAAAAGGAAAATAAACCTTCTAATACCAATGTTCATCATAGGGATTTGATGCGAATGATTTGTTGGATGGAAATTCCTGTGAAAGATATTAAACGAGCAATTAATTTTTATAAAAATGTTTTCAAAAGCGAGTTTGAATATCAGGTTTTTAATAATGTTGGATATGCCTTTTTTAAAAGTATTGATGGGAGTTTTAAAGGCACACTAATCGAAACCAACCAACCAATTAATGGAAATGGAATACTGTTATTTATTAAAGTAGAAGGTTTTGTGACTACTGCATTAAAAAATGTGCCTTTATTTGGTGGAGAAATACTAGAAGACAAAAAAATGATAACGAATAAAGTGGATGACCAAACAAGTATAATTGCAAATAATTTTATTGATGGTGGATTGGGCTATGTTGCAAAAATTAAAGACTCAGAAGGAAATGTAATGGTTTTGTATTCTAATAGTTAATTAGAGTCTGTCTGTAAAGCCCAACTTCTTCGTTATTCTCGTTTTTTAAATCAGTCATTTACACAAGTAAACTCCTGAATTTAAAAAACTTCGAAACCTCGAATTTGAACTTTACAGTTCAGCCTCTTGACTTTATAGACAGCCACTAATAATGCTAGGAGTTATTGGTTTTAAAGCCCTCACTCGGGTCTTTGACGTTAGTTATTAGATTCTTTTAGAATTGTAAATTTTATCTAGAACAGGATTATCAAAGACCAATTAATTTTTAATTACTTTAAAAGTTTGTTTACTATTTTCTCCAATACTAAACAAATAAATACCGCTAGATAAATTATTCAATTCTATTACAGTGTTTTCGGTGTTAATTTTCCCTGACATAACCATTTTACCCATGTTATCATAAATGGTGTAAACATCACCAATTAAATCTGTTTTTACTTTTAGCGTAATTTGGTTGCTTGTTGGGTTAGGATAAACACTAAATTCATTGAATGCAGCAATTTCATTTACTCCAACACTTGGAGACAATTTAATAACCCAATAGTCATAATCGCCATGATTACCTGTTACATCTCCATCATTTGAGTTAGAACGTCCAGCAATTACATATCCACCATCTGTGGTTTGTTGAATGGAATGTCCTAGATTCGATCCATTAGTACCTCCTAAAGCTTTTTGCCAATAGATAGTTCCTGTACTCGATAATTTAACAACCCAGTAATTTCTACCACCATTGTTACCTGTTACATCTCCATCATTTGAGTCAGAATATCCAACTACCACAAAACCACCATCTGTGGTTTGTTCAATGGAATATGCTTCTTCCCATGCAGTCCCGCCTAAAGATTTTTGCCAAATGATAGACCCTATGCTTGATAATTTAACCACCCAGTAATCAGCACCTCCATGATTACCTGTTACATCTCCATTATTAGAGGTAGAAGTACCAGCAACTATATATCCTCCATCTGTTGTTTGTTGGATGGAATAGGCAACATCATATTTAGTACCTCCTAAAGATTTTTGCCAAACGATAGCACCTGTGCTAGATAGTTTAACCACCCAATAATCTTCATAACCATGATTACCTGTTACATCTCCATTAGTTGATATGGAACTTCCAGTAACTACATAACCTCCATCAATAGTTTGTTGGATGGAAGATGCTTCATCCCACCCAGACCCCCCCCACGATTTTTGCCAGGTGATAGTTCCAATGCTGTCTAATTTAACCACCCAATAATCATAAAGACCATGATTACCTGTTACATCACCATCAGTGGAGTTAGACCTTCCAGCAACTATATACCCTCCATCTGTGGTTTGTTGGATAGAATAAGCAATATCAGATCCGCTTCCACCCAACGATTTTTGCCAAGTGATGATACCTGAGCCATCTAATTTAACCACCCAGTAATCCCAATCGCCTTGATTACCTGTTACATCACCATCAGTTGAGTTAGAACTCCCAGCAACTATATATCCACCATCTGCTGTTTGTTGGATGGAACGTGCATCATCCCCTCCAGATCCACCTAACGATTTTTGCCATTCAATAGTCCCTGTGCCATCTAATTTAACCACCCAGTAATCAGAATTACCATTGTTACCTGTTACATCTCCATCAGTCGAGCTAGAATATCCAACAACTATATACCCTCCATCTGTGGTTTGTTCAATGGAATAGGCTCTATCCCATCCAGAACCCCCCAACGATTTTTGCCACTCAATTGATGGTGCTTGTGCTATAAGGCATAATGAAGTTAAAAATAGTGCAGAGGTAAATAGTATGTTTTTCATATTATAAGCGATTTTTTCTGCCACAGATTACATTAATTTTCACTGATTCGATTCGCAGATTTTAGGTTAATTATTACAATTAGTGAAAAAAATCTGCGTAAATATGTGAAATCAGTGACAGAAAAAGGGTTGAGTTATTTGTTTTTATTTAAAATAATGTATAAGTAAAATGTAAATTTAATGAAAAAGAGATATTACAACCATTTTTTTCTTTTGAAATAAAATAGCATTACAATAAAAATGAGCAGCATCACTCCCCAAATAACAAAGTAGCTGTATTTCCAACTGAGTTCGGGCATGTTTTCAAAGTTCATTCCGTAAACTCCAGCAATAAAAGTTAGCGGAATAAAAATGGTGGAAATAATGGTAAGCAATTGCATTACGTTATTGGTTTTGTTATTCACACCAAATTGGTAGGATTCCATAACAGAACTGATGTTGTCTCTATGTAAATCTACAGCATCATTTAAATGAATTATATGCTCATAAACATCTCTAAAGAAACGTTTAGTTGGTTTTTTTAAAATACTTTCGCTGTCTTTTTCTAATAGTGATATAGCTTCTTTAGTAGGTATTATTGTTCTTTTAAGTTTTATAACTTCTTTTTTTATTAGCTGTATTTCTTCTAAAAGATTACTTTCAAAGTGGTGTAATACGTTATGTTCATGAGTTTGAATTTTGTCGCTTAAAAAATCGGAGACATAAAAATAATAATCTACTGTAGTATCAATAAGTCTATAGAAAAGGTATTCGGCACTTAAATCTCTTAATTTTCCAATTTTACTTTTCAGACGTTCTCTAATGTTGTTAAAAATATCGCCATCTCTCTCTTGAAATGTAATAATCCAATCATCCCCTAAAACAAAACTTACTTGTTCATAATCAATGTCTTTTTGGTTAGAGTGGATGCCAATCATTTTTAAAGTAAAAAATAAATGATCTTCAAAAAAATCAACTTTTGGTCTATGATTGGTATTTAGAACATCTTCTAATATCATAACATCCAAATTAAAGATAACACCAACTTTTTCAATTAATGAAATTTCATGCAGTCCAGAAATATTTATCCATGATTTAGTTTTGTTTTGTTTATATTTAACTAAGTCTTCTAAATTTGTAATTTCCTGTTCTTCAAAAGTGTCGCTAGTATAATCATAAACCGTAACAATTACTTTTTCGGTAGTTTTTTTACCGGTATAAATAAGCGTACCTGGTGGTTGTCCGGCTTTTTTTGCAGTAGATGAAGTAGTACTTTTAGTGGTTTTTTGAATTTTAGCCATTGGTGGTTACTGTAAAGATTAGATGTAACAAAAATATAAAAATAAAATCAGTATAATCCCTCAAAAACATTTTTTAACCACATAGTTAAATAGGTTTTAACACTAAAAGTAAGTAGTACACAGAAGTTTTGCTTTGCATAGGTGTAATTCTATGAAGTTGTTTAAAGTTGTCTAAGTAAAATCACGGAAAAAGCTAATAAGTTCA
>JAVVER010000037.1:0-25435 GCA_032251145.1 Vicingaceae bacterium
TCTAATTTATTAACAAACAATATGTTGAATACTTTTTAAGGGGTGACTAAATACAGTACCAAAAGATATATTTGCAGGCTTAACAGAAAACGCTAATGAGTTAGCAAACATTCAGGTTTATCCAAATCCTGTAAGTAATGAGTTAACGATATCAATAGAAGATGTTAATGGAATTTATATGTTAAACATGTATCAAATTTCAGGGAAGCTGATAATAGAAGAAAAACTCAATACTTCGATAAGTAATATTGATGTTTCGTCATTAGAAAATGGAATATATTTTTATGAAATTATTTCAGAAAGCGGAGAAAGATTAACAGGTAAGGTTAGTGTGGTTAGGTAATAATAAATAAGTAAAAGAGAGGAAATATTAATATTTCCTCTCTTTATAATACATTAACTTCTCTTTCCAGTTCAATACCAAATTTAGTGTTTACAGCATTAATAATTTCTGAAGACAAATCGTAAATTTCTTGTCCTTTAGCATTGCTATAGTTTACTAGCACTAACGCTTGTTTTTTGTGCACGCCATAATTTCCAAAAGTCTTTCCTTTGTAGCCACATTGCTCTATTAGCCAACCTGCGGCAATTTTGGTAGTTCCGTTATTTTGAGGGTAATTAGGTATTTCAGGAAATGCTGTTTTTAGTTGTTCAGCTTTTTCATTGCTGACAGAAGGATTTTTAAAAAAACTTCCGGCATTACCAATTTCTTTAGGGTCGGGCAATTTACTTTGTCGGATGTTGATTACCGCTTTGCTTACGTCTTTTATGGTTGGATTGTTAATTCCCATTGCTTCCAATTCTGATTGGATAGCTCCGTAACTAGTATTGATGTTAGGTTGTTTATTTAATCTAAAAGTTACAGCAGTAATAAAATAGTTGCCTTTCTCTTTGGTTTTAAAAATGCTGCTTCGGTAATCAAATTCACAATCGTTAGTAGAAAAATGAGTAATTTTTAAAGATTTTAAATGCAATGCTTCCACTTCGGTAATAAAATCTTTTACTTCCACTCCGTAAGCACCAATATTTTGCATGGGAGATGCTCCAACACTTCCAGGAATTAAAGATAGATTTTCAATTCCACAATAGTTGTTTTCAATACAAAAGCAAACAAACTCGTGCCATACTTCTCCCGAAGCTACTTTTAAATAGACTTCATTGTCACTTTCGTTGATAAGCTGTATGCCTTTCAGTTCATTTTTTAAGATTAGTCCATCAAAATCTTTGGTAAAAAGAATATTGCTTCCTCCGCCAAGAATATAAATAGGAGAAAGGTTGTTGGATAAAATGTTTTTTAGCTCATCAACACTAATAATAGTAGCTAGTTTTTTTGTTTTTACATCTATACCAAAAGTATTGTGGGGAAGCAATGAAATATTTTCTTGTAAAGACATCAACGATTATGATTTTTGAATAAGCACAACAGCATACGCAGAAACACCTTCTTCTCTGCCTTCAAAGCCTAGTTTTTCTGTAGTGGTTGCTTTTATGGATAAATCTTCATTATCAATTTCAAGAATAGGGCAAAGGGTGTTTTTAATTTCTGGGATAAAAGGGTTGATTTTAGGCCTTTGTAAAGCAATAGTAGCGTCAATGTTGCCAATAGAAAATCCTTTGTCGGTAATTAATTTTACTACCTCTTTTAAAAGAATTTTACTATCAATTCCTTTGTATTTATTATCTGTTGGAGGAAAATGAAAACCAATATCTCTTAAATTAGCAGCACCTAAAAGAGCATCGCAAATAGTATGAATAAGTACATCAGCATCAGAATGACCAACAGTACCTTTGGTGTGAGGGATTTTTATGCCACCAAGCCAAAAATCTTTTCCTTCTTCCAATTGATGAACATCAAAACCGAAACCAACACGTATTTTCATTTTACTTTAACAGATTAATTAGTAGGGGTATTGTTTTGCGATTTAAAATCGTCAAAATCAAAACGTAATGAAAATCGAATAGTATTAGCAAGAGGGTTTCTAGCAACAGTAGAAAACAAGTAAGAGAAATCTATACTAAACACACTTAGTTTAAGACCGGCACCAGCAGTAAAGAATTTTCTATTTCCTTTGGTAGCGTGTTCATGAAAATAACCAAAACGAGCAGCAAATTGTTTATTATACCAATATTCTATACCTGCAGAAATGTTTAGTTCTCTCATTTCTTCTCCAAATCCTCCAGGAGCATCATTAAAAGATTGAAAAATTCCTGTAACTACTGGTACGTCAGGGTTTTTTCCAGATTCAATTTCTTGTTCTCCAGTAGTTGGGTCAATAATAGGTCTTCCAGATTCATCTGTTGCATATTCGGGCGGAGTAGGAACTAACAATTTATTTATATCAGTTAATATAGTTATAGAATTATAGTCATCCATTACAAAAGTTAGAGATTGTCCAATTCTTAAATTAATAGGTATAAAATCTTTTATAGCATCGTCTGTATAAGAAATTTTAGCTCCTATGTTAGAGATGTTTAATCCTGCATTAAAAATAACATCTTCACCAAATAAAACCGCATCTGGGTTGGTGTAAAATGCAGAAACATCTGCGGCAAAGGAAGTCCCTGCTTTAGTATTAGATCCAGCAACATCAATACCTCCTGTAAGATTAGAATAAATGTATCTACCTGCAATACCTGCAGAAAACCTATCGCTTAACTTTCTACTATAACCAACATCCCAAGCCCATTCATTAGGAGTAAAATCTCCTATGGGATTTCCTCTTTCATCAGTAAATTTAATATCTCCTAAAGAGAAAAACCTTAATGATGAACCAATAGCATGATCTCCATTGCCAAGTTTTTTGTAGATACTAACGTAAGATAAATTGATATCAGGAACTAAGTCTCTTAGCCAAGGGGTATAAGAAATAGAAACTCCCATTTCTTTTTCTATAAAAGCCATTTTAGAACCATTCCAATGCATAGAGTTTGCATCAGGAGAAGAGGCAACACCTGCATCACCAAGAGCTCCATGTCTTGAATCTGGTGCAATTAATAAAAAAGGTACTGCTGTTGTAATTGTATTTAGTTGGAGAATACTTTTTTTCTCTTGTGCTTTAATTGTTGAACAAAAAGTAACAACTAAAATGCTTAAAATAATTTGTTTCATTTATAATTTCAAAAAAAATAGGATGGCAAATATACTTATATATATTGTTAGATTTATAATAATTAATTACACTAAACGAATAAAGTTTAAAGATATTGTAAAGAAATTTATCTTAAGATTACTAGTTTCTGAATCTTTTCTGCAACCGACATATTTTCTGCTCTAACTCTTAGTTTATACACATAAACACCTCTTCCTATTTGGTCGCCAAAGGAATCCAAACCGTCCCATGTTATAGATGAAGAACGAAAACCTTCATTTAAAATATTTTGTTCTAATGTTTGAATTAATTTTCCGGTAATGGTGAATATTTGTACTTGAGCATACATAGGTTTCCCGGGTTGGTTGTGTTCAAACCAAAATTCCGTGTAGGTAGTAAAAGGGTTGGGGTAATTATATACTTTATCTAATACTAAGTCTTTAGATTTAACCACAACAAATTCTATGGTAGCTTCTGATGAGTTGTTATAAACATCCCAAACTTTTAATGTTAGTTTGTGTCTTCCTTCTTCTAATTCTTTAAAAGGAAAACGTATTGTACCTTTTTGGTAGCTGTTTAAATCAGCTTCATAAAAATCATTAAGAATAAAAGGTTGATCTGTTTTATCATCTAAAATAGCAATGATGTCATGTCCGATACCATTTCCAACCATGTTTATTCCATGAATATCTTCAACAAATGCTAATAAACTTGGGTTTTCATCGGTCATACCGCCACTAATAAAGTTATCGTCATTTATATATAATTCTAATTCAGGACCCTGATTGTCGGCAGTAATGCTATCGGCTATTCCTCCAATGTAAAAGCCATCAAAATATCCATGTCCGTCATCTAGGTTGTTTTCTGTATAATAACTAATTTTTCCTAAACCATAAGTAAAAGAAATATCTTTTGGTACAACGAAACTAAAAGAAAAATCGCCATTAGTTACACTTACTTTACCTTTAAATAACTTACTTGTTTGCAAATTAAATTGCATGGCATTGCCTCCATCATTTTGTAGAGTGGTAATTTGTTTAGATTTATCGTAAACAGTTGGTTTAATAATACCATTAAAGTTGGTTAGTTTTTGTCCGCTTCTGTTTTGTACAAATCCTTCAATAGTTACTTTTTGTAATGCTTTTATTGTGTCAATATTGGTAATGTTAATATTGTTCAATTTAGTAGTTACCACTTGATGGTTAGGGTAGGCTAATTTAAGGGCAGGGTCTCCTAATAGTGTAAAATTTCTGTTGTTGGTTCCTCCATTAGTAAGGTTTTTTGTTTCCGTAAATATTTCGCCTAATGTTTTGTCTGTAATGTTATTTTTAGTAAAAATAATATCAAACAATGTTTTGTTTAGGGCAAAGTTGGGGCCTGAAAATACAGTTCTAACTGTTGTAAGAAGGCCAATTCCACCATTTCTATTTAAAAGAACTAATTCTCCGGCAGAAGTTCTAGAAGGATCATCAAACCTGCTAAATTCGCAAGTAGCAGTAATGAACAACGGAAGTCCTTTTTGATTTTCCCAGCTATTTATCATTGGTACGGTAAGAATTCGTTCGTGAGCCCAACCAACTTCACCTCCATGTCCTGTATAATTAATAATTAGAGAACCATTATTTACAGCTTTATCGATTTCATTGTTTACTTCAGGATACCTATTTCCTCCTGGAGTAGCTTGTTGTTGGTAAGCATCAATTAGAATTTTGTTAACATTATAAGATTTGTATTGAGACATTATTGTATCGGCAATTTCATTAGCTTGCCTCATGTGTGTATTGCTATCTTCATCATCGCCAACAAATACAATATCATTTCTCCAATCATCAAGTGTTGAAGGTATGTTATAGTTTAATATTTTATTTACTACATTATTGGCTTCTTGTTGAGATTTTACAGGGAGTCTTCCAATTGCTATGTCCATAACTTCTGGACCATTCCATACGCCTTCTGTTGGATCCAACATTCCGTAAAAATCATCAGACACATAAGAAGCAGTTCCTAAAGGATTGGTTGAGTTTACCGATTGATACGTAGGAATAAAATTAGTATTATTGGGCAGTCTATTTTTGTTGTCGTAAGAACCATCTCCAAACAATAATAAATATTTTGGTAAGTCGGAAGCAACTGTAGCCCTATTGTATAGCATACGAATAAAATCTCTAATAGCAACAATGTCTTGGCTGCCAGAGGAAAATTCATTATAAATTTGGTGAGGGGTTACAATAATTACATTTAAACCTTCATCACCATGTAAATCTGCTATTTGCCCTGCCTGAGACAAAAAAGATGGATGACTTATAATTATCATATCAGCTTGAGTTATTTGATGTAGATTTTGATTATCAACTTTCCCCAAAGAGCTTACCTGAGTTTCATAATTATTAGTTAAGGCAACAAATTGTCTGAGAGAATCAGTAGACACACTAAATGATGCTGTTCCTCCAGTAAGGTTAAAATTAATTTCTTTAACATTAAATGGATCACTTATATCCCAAATTTTAGAAACTGTACCTGAATTATTAATATTAAACGTAGCTATGTTGCCAATTCCAACTGAGTTGATGTCTCTAAAAAATAATTGATTTCCACTCATACTAAGATTTCTTCTATAATTAAGTTCAATTTTATTTAACCAGCCAGTAGATAAAGAATTAGGGCGATTATAAGTTATACCTATATTAATTATATTGTTTGTAGAGAAGAAAGAGGTTGTATTTGAACCTGTTGATGCAAATGCAGTAGTGTAACTATTAATATCTACTCCATTGCAAGATATATTAAATGAATTGGAATTGGTATTTACTGTAAAAGTACTTACATTGTTAGATCGAGCAGCAACAGAAACAGCAACATGTATTGGTGAACTTAAGGTAAGGTTAGGTGCGTTAAAATTAAAATTATAATTCGTTCTTATATCGAAAATTTCTCCATACCATTCCTGCCCAGATTTTATGAGGTTAATTAAATCTTTTTCATGAATAGTATAATCATTAAAAGTTGTAACACTTAATGAAGCACCGCTTAATGATGTTTGAGAAGTAATTCTTTTAGGAGCTTGACCTGTATTACTTGCTGTTATAAAGTAATAAGATGTATCACTAAAAAGGTTGCTTTTGTAATTGAATAAATTGCTAGAGGTATTGAATTCCCATGTGTTTGGAGATTGACCATAAAACAGAATAAAATCTTCTTTATTAAAAACACCATCGCTTTCGCCAGCAACAATTATAGCATTTTGTTGTAGGTCATCTGGTCTGTAATCACTGTTTAATAATGGAAGCATTTTCCCTCCATTTCCATAAATTTTAAGGTTAGTTGGATTTATATTGTCAATATCTAATCCTAAATTTTTTAAAAAATCATAAGTTAATTTAAATACACCATCTTTTGATACACCTATTTTGTACCAATCGCCTGTTTCTAAAACAGAATTTAAAGTTAAGCTTTTATTTTTTGTGGTTATTAATTGTTTTTCAGTAATTAATTCAAACTTATAGTTTACTACTTTTTTATAAGTTCCACTGTTTTTGTCGTATATAATAGGAATAAAGTTATAGAAGCCATAATTCACTTTTTTTTCTACACCATTAAAAAACGTTAATTCAATATCATTGGGTAAATAATCAAAACCGTACATGTTTTGAACTTCATCTAAAGAAACTATTTCATAATTAATACTAATTATATTTATATCAACAAGCTTTTCCTGATGTATAAGAATTCTGTCGTAATATGTAGCTAAATAATCTTTTTCGGCAATAAAATCAATATTGTTAAAAGAAGGTAACCATTTAGAATTATTTTTTTGAGCTAAAAAAGCAGTGTTATTTTGAACCGTTTCATTCCAAATAATTGATTTTTCTACAACTATATTTCCTGCAAAAAAGCTTAGGGAAAGTAATGTTAATAGAGTAATAGATAGTATTTTTTTTAAAAACATTTTATTTTTTTTATAAAATTAAGACTAATAACATTAGTTTTACAAATTAATTGTTTGCTAAACGAAATTAAAAAATCTTTATTGTTTTTTTAGGTTTGTAAAAAAAATAGCTACATTTGGAACTTGATTTTTAAATTATACGTTTAAAAACTACATGATAAAAGGTAACATAATATTAAAAAACAGCTTTAAATTAAGTTTAATAGCGTTGTTAACAATGGTATTCACAGGTAAATTATTTGCTCAAGATCCTGAGTTTACACAGTTTTATGCTAATCAACTTTATTTAAATCCAGCATTTGCAGGTTCGTCATACTGCCCAAAAATTTCATTAAACCATAGAAATCAATGGCCAGGCATAAGTGGATCATTTGTAACTAATAGTGCTTCTTACGATCAACATGTTGATGCATTGTCAGGTGGTATAGGTTTATTAGTGCTTAGCGATAGAGCAGGAGAGGGAACTTTAAACACAATCAATGTTAGTGGTATTTATTCTTATGAGTTACAAGTTACCAGAAAATTTACCATGAGATTTGGTTTACAAGGAACATGGGCACAAAAAAGAGTGGATTGGGATAAACTTACCTTTGGAGATCAAATTGACCCAAGAAGAGGTTTTATATTTAATACCAACGAAGTACAAAGAGATGAACCAAGAAGTTTTGTTGATTTCTCAGCAGGTATGTTAGGGTATACTGAAAATATATTTGTTGGTTTTGCTGTTCATCATTTAACTCAGCCTAACGAGTCCGTAATTGAGGGTATTAGTCCGTTACCTAGAAAATATACTTTTCATGCTGGAGTTCAAATTCCTATAGATAGTAAAGGAGAACCAGCAACTTTATCACCAAATGTTTTAGTACAGCTACAAGAAAATTTTTTACAAATAAATTTTGGTATGTATTATAATAAAGGACCAATTTATGGCGGGTTGTGGTACAGAAATCAAGATTCTTTTATTGCTTCTATTGGTTTTGAAGCTGGAGTACTTAAATTTGGATATAGTTATGATATTACAGTATCTAAATTAACCAATCAAACAGCAGGTTCTCATGAGTTCTCAACAGGAATGCAGTTCGATTGTAAACCTAAAAAACCTAGATTTAGAACAATAAGTTGTCCTTCTTTTTAGTTAATCATAAAAATAGTTTAAAAAATAAATAGTTATGAAACTGCAAAAAATAAATTTAATATTAGTCTCATTGGCAATTACCTCGTTGTTTTTTACATCTTGTAAGCATGAACAATCAAGTACAACTGGGTGGAACTATAATGACCCAAGAAATGGAGGGTTTCAAAAAGTACCTTATTTGGAGCAAGAAACAGGGCCAGGTTTGGTTTTAATTGAAGGAGGTAGATTTACAATGGGTAGAATAGAGCAAGAAGTAAACTACGATTGGAATAATATTCCTAGAACAGTTTCTATATCCTCCTTTTATATGGACGAAACTGAAGTATCTAACTTTGCTTATTTAGAATATTTATATTGGTTAGATAGAGTTTTCTCTTTGGATTATCCTGAAGTGTATAAAAAAGCTGTGCCAGATACCTTAGTTTGGAGAAGCAAATTAGCTTACAACGAACCTTATGTTGAATATTATTTAAGACACCCATCTTACAGAGATTACCCTGTTGTTGGAGTAAACTGGTTGCAAGCTAACGATTTTTGTGCATGGAGAACCGATAGAGTGAATGAAATTATTTTAATCAGAGAAGGATTATTTGAACACTATCCAAATCAAATTAATGAAGACAACTTTAATACTGAAGCTTATATGTTAGGACAGTATGAAAGTGGAAAAAGAATTGACGGTCTTATGGATTTAGATCCTAACAAAGAATTTAGAAATGTTAAAATGGAAGACGGTATTTTATTGCCAAAATATAGACTACCTACAGAGGCAGAATGGGAATATGCTGCTTATGGGTTAATTGGAAATACGATAGACGAATTAATTCCAGATAGAAAATTATACCCATGGAATGGACATGCAGTTAGAAATTCTAACGAAAAGTATATCGGACAAATATTAGCTAACTTTAAAAGAGGTAGAGGTGATAATATGGGAGTTGCTGGTAAGTTAAATGATAATGCAGATGTTACAGCTCCTGTTTATGCTTATTGGCCAAACGATTATGGTTTATATAATATGGCGGGTAATGTTAGCGAATGGGTAATGGATGTTTACAGACCTTTGTCTTTAGAAGATAATGATGATTTTAGACCATTTAGAGGTAATGTTTATCAAACTAAAGAGTTGGATGAAGATGGTTACATTGCAGAAAAATATGATGAACCTCAAATAGATTCAGCAACTGGAAAAATGATTGGAATACCTGGGAAAATAAGATATAGAGATGTTGATACTGAAAAAGATAACTTAACAGATAGAAGAAATTATAAATCTGCTGACAATATAGATTATCTTGATGGACATTGGGAATCTAGTGTGTTTTATTCTGAAGTTGATCCTGGTACTGTAGATTCTGATTTTGACGTTCAAGATCCTACTAAACAAATGTACCAATTTGGAACTTCTTCATTAGTAAATGATAGAGCTAGAGTTTACAAAGGTGCTTCTTGGAGAGATAGAGCGTATTGGATGGTTCCTGGAACAAGAAGGTATTTAACTGAAGAGCAATCTACTTCTTATATAGGTTTTAGATGTGCTATGACAAGAGTTGGTAGTCCGGTTGGTTTAGGATATTAACATTGGTAAGCTTATAAAAAATTTAAACCTCTTATGAAATTCATAAGAGGTTTTTTTATGTTTGTTTGTATGAAAATTCAGGAATTGTATCATCTTTTTTTAGAAAAAAGAAAAGTTTCTACAGATACTAGAAATATTATTAAAGACAGTATTTTTTTTGCCTTAAAAGGAGAAAATTTTGATGCCAATCAATTTGCCCAACAAGCATTAGATAATGGAGCTGCTTATGCTGTGGTTGATGATAAACATGTAGTTATTTCAGATAAATACATTTTAGTAGATGATGTTTTAACTACCTTACAGCATCTAGCGAACCACCACAGAAAGCAATTTAAATTTCCAGTAATAGGAATTACTGGTAGTAACGGAAAAACTACCACCAAAGAATTAATCTATACGGTTTTATCTAAAAAATATAAAACATTAGCTACCAAAGGTAACTTAAACAACCACATAGGTGTTCCGTTAACTTTGTTATCATTACAACCAGATACAGAAATTGCAATAATAGAAATGGGTGCCAACCATATAGGAGAAATTGAATTTTTAAGTAAGATTGCCGAACCTACTTTTGGAATAATAACCAATATTGGTAAAGCTCATATTGAAGGTTTTGGAAGTTACGAAGGTGTTATTCAAACAAAATCTGAGTTGTATAAGTTTATAAAGCAAAATGAAGGAGTTTTGTTTGTTAATGAAGACGATGAGTTATTAATGGATTTATCATCTGAAATTAATAGAATTGGCTATGGAAAAAATGCAAAAAGTTATGATTTTAAATTAGTAGAAAGTTCTCCTAATTTAAAAATTGCATGGAACAACAAAGTAATTACGACCAATTTATACGGAAAGTATAATTTCCCCAATATAATGGCTGCAATTTGTATAGGAGATTATTTTAATGTTAAAGAACAAGATATTATTGATGCAATAGCACATTATGTTTCCACTAATAATCGCTCTCAATTTGCTGAAATAAGAGGAAACACCTATTATTTGGATGCTTACAATGCTAATCCAACCAGCATGAATGCAGCAATAGAAACATTTATTGAAGGAAAATTCTCAAACAAATTAATGATTTTAGGCGATATGCTTGAGCTGGGTAATGTAAGTGAAGAGGAACATCTTACAGTTATAGAAAAAGCTGTGAAAAACAATTTGGCAACCATTTTTGTAGGACATAATTTTTTCTCATTATCAGATAAATATAAAGACAATGAGTTACTCCATTTCTTTAATACTTATGAAGAAGTAATTAAATGGTTTACAGAGAATAATCCTAAAAATAGAAATATTTTAGTAAAAGGCTCGAGAGGAATTAAGTTGGAAAAAATTGTTGAAGCTCAAAAATAGACTGTTGTTAGTTACAAAATTTACAATATTTAGAGCTAACGTCATGAGTAAAAGGAATTTCTATATCTATCATTTCTTCACAAATTGTTTTAATTTGATTTTCAAAATCACTTAGTAATTCCGCTGTTATTTTTCCCTCTCCATTAAGGTTGAACTTCATAAAATCGTTGGTAAGTTTCCTAAAAGAGATAATACCAGCATTGCATTCTGTTATGTCGTTTAAAAATGTAGAATTGTTTTTGTGGTAAAGCAATGCATAAAACAAAATTTGAAAAGCTTTGTTTTTCTTGTTGGGCAATAATAACTCATCAAGTTCTTTAATCTTTAATTCGGCAGGCTCTACACCACCAGTTTTATAATCAATAATTCTATTTAAACTGCCTACAGAGTCAACTCTATCAATAGTTCCGATAAGTTTAACAGTATTGCCTTCAGAACCATAATTTGTTGTGTATTCTAATTTTTGTTCTAACGATTTTACTACTAAAGCTTGTTGACTTTTTTTAACCAAGTTCAATTCTTTTTTAAGAAAATTGTTGATGTAAGTTTGAGCAACAGAATAAATTAAAAGGTTTTTACCACTTTTTAATTCAACATCACTAAAGTTTTTTGAGAAGACATCATAAGTAACCTTACTGGCATTTTTCAACATTAATTTTATGTGTTCTTCTTTAAGTTCTATATTTATAAATTCTTTGTATAGCTGTTCAAAAATTTCATGAATAAAACTCCCGAAAGTGTTGTGTTCTATAGTTTCCTCAACATCATCTTCTTCGTTAATTTTTAAAATGTATTTATAATAAAAATCTAACGGACAATTAATGTAGGTATTAAGTGCAGTAGGAGATAACAGATTGCTTAAAATCTCTTTTATACGGTTTATTACTTCGTCAGTTTTTTTAATAGATATGTTCGATTGTTCAAATTTAGAAGTAGGATAATTGATTAGTTTTTTAGCAATTTTAATATTAGGCTTTTTGGAGTTATTTAATTCATGTTCTATTTGAGTAATAAATCTACTTTGCTCACTGCTACCAAACTCATTTGTTTCAGTATTATGGGTGATAAATATATTTTCGGCATTTTGTATTAACCTATAAAAATGATAGGCATAAACAGCATCTTTTTCGTAATGTGTTGGCAGTTGGTAAGCATTTTTTAAGTCGTAAGGAATAAAAGAATTAAAAGTTTTTCCTTTGGGTAAAACGCCTTCATTAGCACCAACAATAATTACATTTTTAAAGTCGATATTTCTTGTTTCCAACATTCCCATTATTTGTAAACCTTGTAGCGGTTCGCCATAAAGTTCTATAGAAAAAGAGCTTAGTAATTGTCTGAAAATACTATAAAACCCTTTAAAACTGGTTATAGCATCTTGCTGAGTAAGTAACAGCTCTAGCTGATTAAAAAGTTTAGAAAAGTGAAATAAATACTCTAATTCCAGGTGAAAACTACTAGCAGTATTTTTTTTAATGAGTTGTTGGTAGTGTTCTTTTCCAATAGAAATAATGGTTTTAGAAATGTTTATTAAATCTAAGATAGTTGCTTTTGCCGGTAATTTAAAAGGCAGAGCATCGTTTATAAACTGAAGTTTATCGTTATTAATAAAAACCCAATTTTGCTGTATAATTTTTGAATTAAGCTGTTCTATTGCTTTGTGTCCTATAATTACATTGCTAAAAGGAAGTCTAAACAGGTTAATTAAATCTTTGTAATGGTAGGTTAGGGTGTCTTTTGAACCAAATTTTTCTGCATTCATAAAAAGCTGAAAAATGGTTTCGAAAAATATGGTAAGACTAGTGTTTTTTAAGGGATATCCCATAGTAACATTCACATTCTGAATTTCATCTGGAATAGATTGCATAACCGGAATAAGCATGTTTTCGTCAGCTAAAACAATTGCGGTATCTTTATAATTATTAGTAGAATCAATTTTGCTTAAGATGCTCGATAAATATTTGGCTTGTCCTATTTGTTGAGGAACACCAATAATTTCAATGTTTTTGGTAGTTTGATTAAATTTATCATTTATCCAATTAAAAGGAGAAAAAATTTCTTTTTTAATATATTTTCTTAAAAAGAAACCACTTTCTTGTAGGTCGTCTTCCAAGTAATATTTATCAGCATCCCAAAGAATTTCAGCTTTATTTTGTTTAATAAGCGAACTAATAATGGTTTCTTCGGCTTGGTTTAATGCATTAAAACCAACAAAGATTATTTTTTGCCATTGGGGAATTTTATTTTCGATAAAAAACTCAGGATTTTCCGCAATTTCTTCTGCTACTTTTCTAAAAGCCATTCCTTGGTAAGCCATGTTTTTGCTTTCTAAAGTGGTTTTATAAGTAGTGTAGAGCTGACTAAGTTCTTTCCAAAATTTTAGATATTGTTTTTGAAAATCAGACAATTCTTTATCTCCTAAGTTCCAAATTTCTATGGCTCTAATATCGTTTATTTCTTTAAAAAACTTTTCAGGTGGAATTAAATATCTGTCAATCTCATTAAAATCGTGTAATAAAATTTGCCCCCATTTTGAAAAGTCTTCAAAAATTTCTGGTGCTTCACTAATGTTTTTATAACACTCGTACAACTCAAATAATTGGGTAAGGTTATCTATAATTTCAGCTGAAGAAGTTTGTTCGATAAAATCTTCTGTGCCTACAATTTCTGGTAACCAAATGGGGTTTTTAATTAATTTACTTAGTTCTTGTTTTAAAAATAATCCTGCACGTTTGTTGGGTAATACAATAAGCAGATGCTCTAGATTTTCGTTGTATTTTGATATTAGATGACGGGCAGTTTTATTTAAAAAAGTATTCAATGAGGTAGCATTTAATTATTGATTACATATTGATAAAATTCATCGTAACAAGTATGGATTTCTTTGTGAAGATCAAATTCGGACGCGTATATAATAAATTGATTAGAAAAATCGCAGTAAGAAAGAAAATGTTCAGCTGTTTCAAAATCGTTTATTGGTGTAATTCTCATTAAAATAATAGGATTTAATTTCTCATCAACCGCAGCTTGTTTTTTATCTTGCTCTAACAGTTTTAAGTAACTTTTTTTATCCTGAACATATTTGTTAAACGCTCCTAAAATAGCAGAAATGCCTCCAGATATTATTATGCCAGTATTAGCTTCGTTGTAAGCAGCCAAAAGCTCTTCTTTAGGAACGTATATACTTTTATTAATAGGATTAGGGGTTTCTTGAATTCTTAGTTGTGAAAATGCATGTTTAAACTCTTCATAATCTTTATAAGGAAGAACAGTAAAGCTTTCTAAATCGTATATCCTTCTTTGTAAATAAACGTTAAAATATGATTTACTAATTACATGGTTATAGATAAAAAAACCAACAGAAGAAATTATTAACGTATCATTTGGACTAGCCATAATAGAAAAACTACCATTTGCTTTAGAAACCACTCCAATATTGGTTGATTTATTTATTATATGAACTCCCTCCAAAGCAATAGAATCACTTGTATTTAAAATGGTACCAACATAAACAGCCTCTTGGGCTTTTGTTTGAAAACTACAAAAAAGCAAAAAGATAGCTAATATGTTGTAGGCTTTATATTTCATTTTTTAATAATTCTTTTTTTGAAATCAATTTCAAAATAGGTACCATCTTTATCCATTCGTTTTATTTCGCCATCAATCTGACTAACAAATACTTTTATAAGCTCCATACCTAAAGTCTCATCGTCTTTTTGCAACATGCCTTTTGGCATTCCAACCCCATTATCACCAATAATTAGTTTAAAGGTATTGTCATTTTGTTCTGATAAATAAATGGTAATGGTTCCCTTGTCTTCATTTTTAAAAGCATATTTTAATGAGTTAGAAATAATTTCATTTAACAACAATCCTATTGGTATTAGCGTGTCAATTTCAAATTTTAATTGATCAATTTTTAAATCTAAATTAATGTTACAGTTTACAGAATATGAGCTAACTAAATCATCTATTAAAGAAACAATATAATCCTGAACATCAATTTTAGAAAGATCTTCAGATTGATACATTTTTTCGTGAATTAACGCCATAGAACGAATTCTGTTTTGAGCCTCGCTAAAAAGTGCCAATGCTTTTTCGTCTTTAGTGTAGTTAGATTGGATGCTTAATAGGCTATTAATTACTTGCATGTTGTTTTTTACTCGGTGGTGAATTTCTTTTAATAGAATTTCTTTTTCATCACGTTGTTTCTCAATAAGCATAGTTCGTTCTTTAACTTTTTCTTCAAGCTCTTTACTAATTTGTAATTGTCTTTTTTCTTTATAAGTAGCCAATCTAAAAACCAAATAAAAAGTTCCTAAACCAACAATTAAATAAAACCACCACTTTTGCCAAAATGGTGCCTTAATAGTAAACGAAAATGTAACAGCTTGTTGATTCCAAACGCCATCGTTATTTCTAGATTTTACTTTAAAAGTATAATTTCCTGGAGGAAGGTTAGAGTAAGTAGCAAAATCTTTTGTAGTGGCAGTAAACCAATCACTATCAAAACCTTCTAGCTTAAAGCTGTATAAAACTGCTTCGGGGTGAGAGAGGTTAATAGAGTTAAATTCAAAAGTGATATGGTTTTGATTGTAATTAAGCTTAATGTTTTCTGGCAAATTATACCATTTGGTTAATTCTTTTGTATATCCTAGCCAATTAACATTTTCAAAAAATAATTTAACACTTGTTATGTGCGTTTTAGATTCAAATACATTTTCCCTGTCTTTAGAGGGAGTATATTCAATTAAACCTTTTACTGTTCCTATCCAAAGATTAGATTTAACATCTTCATAAATAGCTCTACTATTACATTCAATACCTCTAAATCCATCGCTAAAGCCATAGTTTTTAATTTCATCTACTTGTCCGTAACTATTAAATGTAAATTTATCTAACCCATTGTTAGTACCCACCCATAATTGACCTCTTTTATGATAATGAACTAAATATATAACATCTGAAGATAATCCATTTTTGGTTGTATAAGAAGTAAAATCTATACCATCATATTTTGTTAAGCAACGATCGGTACCAAACCATAAATTTCCATAATCATCTTCGGTAATGCTGCTAATATATGCGTTGCAAATTTTTGAAATAGGAAAACTGGTAATTTCTTCTTTACTCATTCGGTTTATTCCATTTCCTGTACCTATCCATAAATTATTTTTTTTATCTAAAAATAAAGAATGTATGTAGTTGTGAGAAAGTCCATCATCAGGAGTGTAAGTAGTAAAAGTATTAAAATCATACTTGCATAATCCTCCACCATTTGTTCCAATCCAAAGATAACCTCTTTTATCAAAAAGTAAACTTTTAATTTCATTAGAAGGTAATCCATCTTTTGTAGTATAATTTCTAAATACTCCATTGCTGTATTTACTTAATCCATTTTTTGTAGCAAACCATAAATTACCATCGTTGTCTTTAGCAATTGCTCTTACAGTATTACTACCTAATCCATTTAGTTCAGTATATTGTGTTGAAGTTTTACCATCATACTTATATACACCTGTACTTGCTGTTGCTACCCATAGGTTCTCATTGTTATCGTTTATAATTCCAAAAATATCATTTTGGTTTAAACCTTCAATCTCATTAAAATAGGTAAATGCTGTATTGTTTACTCTAATTATACCCGAGCCATTGGTGCCTATCCAAATGTTACCAATTCTATCTTTATATAAGTTATTTATGTTGTTTGTTTCAAGACCATTTTCTTTACTAATGTGTTTAATTTCATTAGAGCTTGTATTAATATGATAAATTCCATTGTTAAAAGTAGCGTACCATATGTTTTTATCATTGTCTTCCAATATAGAGGAAACTTTTTGAGTTGCATTAATCGTTTCAATTTCTAATTTAGCTTCTTTATCAATACTTCCTGCAAGTATTTTATGTATCCCAGCATCTTTAAACCCAACTAAATAGTTTCCTTCATTATCTTGAACTAAGGATGTAATGTTGTTTGAAGGTAAATTATTTTCTGTATTAAAATACAACGTATCTTTTCCATTTATTTTTATTAATCCATTGGATGTTCCAACCCAAATATTATTTTTATTATCGGATGTAATAAAATTGATTTCATTATTGAATAAACTTTTGTTTAAAGTATGAAAAAAACCGTTTTCGTAATAACATAAACCAGAAGAACTTCCAATCCATATTCTGTTATTTTTATCAATAAAAATACACTTGTTGGAATTGTTTTGTAGCCTATCATTTTGGGTTAAAACAACCATGTTTCTACCGTTGTACTTAGAAATTCCTCCCCAAGTAGAGGTAAACCACATATTGCCTTCTTTATCTTCGGCAATACCAGTAACTATATTACCTGCTAAACCATCTTTTTCGTTGTGTTGTATGAACGTTTTACCATCAAATTGAGCAACACCACCGCCTGAAGTAGCTACCCATAAGTAGCCTCTAGAATCGTTATAAATAGCATTTACAGATGACTGTGGTAAACCTTCTGGCACATTAAAAGAACTAAAGTTGTAAGTTTGTCCTGAAACGTTTAGGCTAAAAGAAAAAACACTAGCAACAAGCAGTGTAAATGTTAAAAAGTGATATGTAAGTTGCCTATAATTCAATTAGAATTCTTTAATATACAATAATAAACAATAATGCTGTAAATTCATTAAGAGCATAGAGTTTTTTATCCTCCTACTTTTTTTGTTTGTTTATAACCCATTTTTAAAAGGATATCAAAAATTTTATCTTTATGCTCTCCTTGAATTAAAATTTCTCCCTCTTTGGCACTTCCTCCAACACCGCATTTTTGCTTAAGGGTTTTTCCCAACGTTTGTAAATCAGCATCAGTTCCAACAAAATCGGTAATTAAAGTTACTGATTTACCTTTGCGTTGTTTACGGTCAATCATTACTTTTAGTTTTTGTTCATCAGGAGAAAGTGTTTCCATTTCTTCATCAAAATCATCTTCGTATTCAAAATTTTTATTGGTAGAATATACTATGTTTTTCTTGCTCATGGTACAATAATTTTTAAAGCTAGAGGCTGAATGGTTAAATTAATTTCACTTTCTGTTAAAGCCGGCTCTCCATCAATATGCAATTCTTTTTTTGGAGGAACAATAGTGATGTTTTTCCCTTTCAGCTCCTTTATGTACTTAAAAGTGTTAATTTTTTTATTAAAAAGTTTATAAGCAAAATTAAGGGAATAAAGTAAAGGAAATTTCTTCATTATTATTATTCTTATTAAACCATCATCAAGCCTAGAATTAGGAGAGATATAAGCATTATTGCCATATTGGTTAGAATTAGCAAAAGTAATGAGTAAGGCTTTGGTATTGATTTTTTCACCATCAATAGAAATATCATAAACTCCTTCGGGGTAGTTGAAATATTCTTTTACCGTAATTTTAAAATAGGTCCAAAAACCTCTTTTTTTCGATTGAGAAAATAACCAGCCAATACGAGCATCAAAACCTGTTCCTGCAGTTCCTAAAAAATAGCCATCATTAATTTTAACTACATCAATGGTAGTTTTTTTAAGATGGTTAATGGTTTCAATTGCATTTTTAATGGTTAATGGAATTTTTAAATGCCTTGCTAAACCATTTCCCGAACCAACAGGAATTATTGCTAAAGTAGTATTGCTACCAATTAGTTGACTGCCAACTTCGTTTACAGAACCATCTCCGCCAACAGCAGTAATAATATCATACTTGTTTTTAGCTTCTTTTGCAATTTCAATAGCATGTTTAGCTCTTTCGGTGTAAGTTATATCGTATTGAATGTGTTGAGTATCTAAATGTTTTTCAAGCAGCTTTTCCACTATTTTTTGCTTTCCTGTTCCGGAAATAGGGTTAATAATGAAAAGTACTTTGGTTTTAGACATAATTTTTATTTGTAGTGAACGTGAAAACGAGGGTGAAGATAGGTGATTAAATTCCCTTTCACTTTCCCTTTCCCTTTCTCTTTCTCTTTTCATCCCATTTCAATTATTCACAATAGTCAGTTGGTTACTAATTAATCGGTTGTTGTATTGCTGAACAATGGCTTTCATAAAAACTTCCATATCTGTTTTTTTAATTAATTCCTCTCCATTAAGTTGAGTTTTTAGAAGGTTGTTCATTAGTAGTTCATCTTTTGAAATATTAAAAAAGGCTATTGTTTTTTTACCGTCAAAAAACAGTACATAATTATCTTGATAGAGCTGATAAACTCCATTTATAAAATTAACTACAAATGGTTTTTTAGGTTTTTTGTCAAAAATATTTCTTCCAAAAGCTATTGATTTTGTAGGAATTCCTAACCAACCTAATAAAGATGGAGCAATGTCTATTTGTTGAAAAAGAGCGTTATATTCTCCTTTTAATTCTTTACTCGGGTCAAAAATTAAAGTAGGTATGGCAAATCGACCTATTGGGGTGTTGTATTTGTCTTGTTCAGAATGTGTGGAATGATCTGCTGTAATAACAAATAAGGTGTTGTTGTACCAAGGCATTTTTTTAGCAGTTTCAAAGAATTTTTTTAGTGCATAATCGGTGTAGCCAACTACTTTGTGCATAGGTAATGTCCCTTCGGGGAATTTTCCTAAATGTTCTTCCGGAATGGTATAAGGGTGGTGTGATGAAATAGTGAAAATAGTGCTAAAAAATGGCGTCTCTTTTTTATTCAACTCGTTGGCAAAATATTGTAAATAAGGCTCGTCAAAAATGCCCCATTTACCATCATAATATTTGTCTTTTTCAGGGTATTCATCTAATCCAAAATAACTTTCAGTACCTGCCATACTTGAAAAAGCATCAAAGCCCATAGTGCCATTGCTTCCTGAATGATAGAAAGACGTGTTGTATCCATGCGTTTTTAAGATTTTAGGTAAGCCATCAATAGCATTACTGCCGTAGTTAGAAACTACTAATGGTGTATTCATTAATTGAGGTAAACTTGCTAAAATGGAGGGTAAAGATTCAATAGATTTTTGTCCATTGGCATAAGCGTTTGTAAATACATAGCTTTCTGTCATTAAAGAATCTAAAAATGGCGTATATCCTTTAGTGTTGTGGTAGCCAACATATTCTTTAGCAAGACTTTCAATAATAATAAAAACAATATTTTTTTTGTCAGTGGGATTTTTTTCTTCAATAATTAAAGTTGGAGAATAGAGGCTTTCAAGTTCGTCATCACTATAAAAATTGATGGGTTTAGCTTTTTCTTTAGTGAGCGATTTTAAAACGGTAAATGGTGTATTTAAAACAAGTGCAACATTTTGGGCGTGTGTATATTGCCCGGCACTAACACTATTTAGTGGTCTGAGTTGGAAACCTCCTCGCATAGCTAAAACGGTAAACAACATTACGCCAACAAAAATAGAAGATTGAATAATGTAATTTTTTTTCACATAAGGATAAAACATACCTTTAAAACGACAATATTTTTTATAAACATACCACGAAAACCAAATTAAAAAAGCCAGTAAAATGTAATCGTACCAGAAATCAATAATATAAAGAGGTAATAAGGTCATAAAATCCTCTCCACCACCTGCACCAATCATGCTGAATAAATCTGTAGTGGTTCGTTTCATGGTAAAATCGAAGTAAGCAACATCCACTAAGTTTAAAATGATAGCAATGGTATTAGGAATATAGAATAAGATAGCTAAAGTTCGCTGATACTTTCTAAAACTCCTAAATGAAAAAGGAAGTACCGACATTAATATAAATGGTAAATACAAATAAGCAATGGCAACAGCATCAAAACGAATTCCATAAATAAAATCCATGAAAACAACATCTTGAAAATGAGATTGGTTAACAATGTAAAAGAAAATTCTACATAATGTAAAAATCAAAAAAGCTAGACCAATTCTTTTGGCAAAAGGAATGAGATGAGATAAATAATTAGGGATGATCATTTTTTTGGATTAACTGCAAGAAAACGTTTAGTTTGGAATAATAAATTTTTAAATTATTGTAATTCAATTGATTATTTATAAAATGATGGCTATCACAAAAATAATAAATAAAATTAAAAGAATAATATAATACTAATTAGGTGATTTATCTTCTTTCTTTGGCATTGGTCCTCGTAAATGAATAATTAATCCGTTTAAGAAATTACGTAGAATTTGGTCGCCACATTCCATATATTTCGGGTGACTTTCATTTCTGAAAAAAGCACCTAATTCGCTTTTGGTAATTTTAAAATCTACCAATGCACAAATGTTTACAATGTCTTCATCTCTGAGTTTGTGAGCAACTCTTAATTTTTTAAATATATCGTTATTAGTCAATCCCATGTTTTAGTCTTTAATAATAGTTGATTTAGTCGGATGACCGAAGTCAGAAGACCGAATTTTTTGTACCGTATTTATAATTTATTTTTAAATTTCATTGCTATATCTTTTTTCTTCCGTCTCCCGACTTCCAACTTCGGACTAATTAGTTATAATATTTTTAACTCTTCCTACAATTCCCGATTCGAGCATTACTTTAATACCGTGAGGATGAGTTTTAGAGTTGGTTAAAATTCTTTTTACAATTCCTTGTGTAAGCTCTCCAGAAGATTGATGATGTTTTTGCACCACTTCCACTTCGTCACCAATAGTAATACTTGCTCGGTTTTTTCCTTCAGACATGCTCATTTATTTTAGTCCACAATCATCACAATCGTGTTTTTTTCTTTTAATAATGTATTTGTAAACCAAGAAAATTACAGCTCCTAAAATCCATATTCCGGCAAGTATTTCCTGAATACCCATTTTTTATATTTTTATATTAATAAAGTACGAAGTTAGGTAAAATCGGTTAAATTTGGCACTTCAAAATACACAACTTATGGCGTTGACATTTAACAGAAGAAAATATACAGATGAAGAGCTTATTAAGCTTTATAAAAATTTATTAAAACCACGTCTGATTGAAGAGAAAATGTTGATTTTACTTCGTCAGGGAAGAGTATCAAAGTGGTTTTCAGGAATAGGTCAGGAAGCTATTTCTGTTGGAGCAGCTTTAGCATTAGAAAAAGACGAGTATATTTTACCCATGCACAGAAACTTGGGTGTTTTTACGAGCAGAAATATTCCTTTGCATCGTTTGTTTTCACAATTTCAAGGAAAAATGAATGGTTTTACCAAAGGTAGAGATCGTTCTTTTCATTTCGGAACACAAGAGCATAAAATTGTGGGTATGATTTCTCATTTAGGACCTCAAATGGGGGTGGCTGATGGAATTGCTTTAGGTAAAAAACTGAATGATGAAGGAAAAGCTACCTTAGTTTTTACGGGAGATGGTGGTGCTAGCGAAGGAGATTTTCATGAAGCTATTAATACTGCTGCTGTTTGGCAATTGCCGGTAATTATTTTAGTAGAAAATAATGGTTATGGACTTTCAACTCCTTCTAGCGAGCAATTTATTTGTAAAAACTTTGTGGACAAAGGAATTGGTTACGGCATCGAAACAGAATTAATTGATGGAAATAATATTTTAGATGTTTACCATAAAATTAGTCAGATAGCTGATTCTATTCGTAAAAAACCACGACCTGTTTTAGTTGAAGCACTTACTTTCAGAATGCGAGGACACGAAGAAGCTTCTGGTACTAAGTATGTTCCTCAGGAATTGATGGACGAATGGCAGCAAAAAGATCCTGTGGTAAATTACGAGAATTATTTGTTAGCCGAAAAAGTATTAGATAATGCCAAAATTGAAGCAATTAAAGCTGAGATAAAAGAAGAGATTAATACAGATTGGGAAAAAGCTTATAATGAACCAAAAATTGAAGCCGACCTTCAAACAGAATTGAATGATGTTTATGCACCATTTTCTTTTTCAGAAACAAAACCTGCTTCAGAAAAAAAATCTGAAAAAAGATTAATTGATGCTATTTCTGATGGCTTAAGACAAAGCATGGAAAAACATCCAAACTTAGTCTTGATGGGGCAAGATATTGCGGATTATGGAGGAGTTTTTAAAATTACGGATGGCTTTGTAGTTCAGTTTGGTAAAGAAAGAGTTAGGAATACACCGCTTTGCGAATCTGCTATTTTAGGAGCAGGATTAGGACTTTCTATTAACGGACAAAAAGCCATGGTAGAAATGCAATTTGCCGATTTTGTGAGTGAAGGTATTACTCAAATTTGTAATAATTTGGCTAAAAGTCATTACCGTTGGCAACAAAATGCCGATGTGGTTGTAAGAATGCCAACAGGTGGAGGAATGGCTGCAGGACCATTTCACTCTCAAAGTAATGAAGCTTGGTTTACACAAGTTCCAGGGTTAAAAGTTGTTTATCCTGCTTTTCCGTATGATGCTAAAGGTTTGTTGAATACAGCTTTTGAAGATCCAAATCCGGTAATGTATTTTGAACATAAAGGTTTGTACAGAAGCATCACACAAGAAGTTCCTGATGATTATTATACCTTGCCTTTTGGTAAAGCAAGTTTGATAAGAGAAGGAGAACAAGTAACTATTGTAACTTACGGAATGGGCGTGCATTGGGCGTTAGAAACCTTAGATGAAAACCCAGAAATAGCAGCAGATTTAATAGATTTAAGAACTTTAGTACCTTTGGATACAGAAACTATTTTTAATTCTGTAAAGAAAACCAATAGAGTAATTATTTTGCACGAAGCTACTATGTTTAACGGAATAGGAGGAGAACTAAGTGCTTTAATTACCGAAAATTGCTTTGAATATTTAGATGCACCAATAAAACGTGTGGCAAGTTTAGATACGCCTGTACCATTTATTGGAGAGTTAGAACAAAATTTTATGCCCAAAGAACGCTTTAAAACAGCATTGAAAGCATTGGTAGATTTTTAAAAACAAGCTCCAACGGAGCGATATCTTACAGCGATGATTGCAGGTCATCGTAAAGTTTAAGAATTAGTTAAGTAGTAGTTTTTTTAAACTGTATAAAAAATAAAGATGCGAATAACATTTTTAGGAACAGGAACATCACAAGGAGTACCAGTTATAGCTTGTAACTGTGAGGTTTGTATGTCTGAAAATCCTAAAGACAATCGTTTGCGTACTTCAATTTTAGTGCAAACAAAAAAAACTACTATTGTTATAGATACAGGACCCGATTTTAGGCAACAAATGTTAAGAGCAAATGTACAACACCTAGATGCTGTAGTATTTACTCACGAACATAAAGATCACATTGCTGGACTAGATGATGTAAGGGCGTTTAATTTTAAGCAAAAAAGTATATTACCCATTTATGCTACTTCAGAAGTGCAGTCGGCATTAATTAGAGAATTTCATTATGCTTTTTCTGAATACAAATATCCCGGAGTACCAGAATTAAAATTACACACTATTGATGAAGCACCTTTTACTATCGGAGATATTAACTTAATTCCTATAAGTGTTTGGCACTACAAATTGCCTGTAAAAGCCTTTAGAATAGACAATTTTGCCTACATTACCGATGCTAATAAAATTGATGCGGAGGAATTAGAAAAGATTAAAGGAGCGGAAATTATTGTTTTAGATGCACTCAGAAAAGAAAAACATATTTCTCATTATAACTTGGAGGAAGCAGTTGAGTTATTAAAAATGTTACAACCTAAAAAAGCATATTTAATTCACATTAGTCATTTAATGGGAAAACATGAAGATGTTCAGAAAGAATTACCCAATTTTATTGAGCTGGCTTATGATGGTTTGGTGTTAGATACTTTTACTCTTTAATTGAAATAATTTCTCTAAAATTAGCTTGTTAATTTCTTGTTGTTTCTCAAATAAACTAATCAAAGTATCTATCTCATTTTGAGAAATAGCTTGGTCATAACTAGTAGTTCTCTCATACTTTGGCAGAAATTCCTCCACTATATTAATGCTTTTGTCTAAGCCATTAATGTCTATATCTAAAACAGTACAAACTTTCGATAAAAAATCATAACTCGTTTTGGTAATACCACGTTCAAATCTAGAGTAAGTTGGAATTGAAATATTAAGTTTTTCAGCCATGTCTTTCTGAGAATAATTTTTATTTACCCTAGCAAGTTTGATTTTCTTTAAGATGTTATCGACAGACATTGAATTGTTTTTTTTACTAAGTAAAAATACTTAGTTTGTTTAGCTGAATTCTCTTTTTTTATAACTTTTTTGTAAAAAAATGAAACATTTTTTTCTCTTTTGATGAAAATTTATTACATTTATTGCAAATTTATTGCGACTATAATTTGAAAAATATTTTAAACTACTAAAATAAAAAAAATATGACACCATTTATAGTTTGGCTTGAAAAAAATGAAATTGATGAATTAATCACTATCATGGCAAAATCAACTAAAGCTAAAAAAATAGACAGTGAAATTTACTCTACAGATGAGTTAATAAATTTAAC